>JAYUWD010000028.1:0-2483 GCA_043753735.1 Gemmatimonadaceae bacterium | reverse complement strand
GAGATTCGATGGCGAAACCGGCTTTTCAATTGCTCATTGATTACCTGGGCCACAAACCGCCGGGCATCTGCGGTTGAATCGGGCATCAGCTTCATGTCATGCCCGACGTCGAAATCGGATCGTTGCGCGATGCCCGCCGACGTTCGCACTCTCCGACCGGGCACGCCGACGATCGTGGCCGAGGTGGTGTTGGCTTCCCCGCCTAGCAGCGCGGCGACCGCTGGGGCAGCGCAAAACAACTGCGGGCGCGTACCGCGTGAACTCGCCCGCCTGTAAAGGTTAGGCTGGCCCAACACGGTACGTCACCGGGTGCAATTGCTACATCGCTAGAAATTTTCCGATCTGCTCGTTCAGAAACTTGCGATCGACAGGATTGGCACCCGCACCGGCCGGGTGTCCCCAAAGACTGGGAATGGGCACGAGCTGCACCTTGGGAATGAACATCGCTTCGTACCGGGCGTCGCCGACCGGGAAGTAGAGATCCGTTTCCGAGGGCATGTACAGCACCGGAACGGTGATCGATCGCAGTGCCTTTTCGACATCGCCACCAAAACCCGGTGTATCGCCGACGTTATGTCGCTGCCACGTGCGGGCCTGCAGGATGTAGTTGTTCGCATCGGCGTTGAAGCGGCGCCCCATGCCTTGCATGAACTGGTCGAAAGTGGTTCCGGGCGCGACGTTCGTGCGCCACAGCTCTTTGCGCCACCATTCCTGCGAGTAGAGCCACGCAGCCCACACCATGCCGAACGCTTCGAGGCCAGCCTTGGGTGGGGCGGTGTAGTCGCCCCCGTTGAACGTTGCGTCGGCGGTGAGCGCGGCAATCTGTCCTTCGAGCCGCACGATGCCGTGGCCGTAGGTTTTCGCTGTGCCCGACGTCGCAACGACACGGTCCATGTACGTGGGATAGCTCACCGCCCACTGGAACCCCTGCTGAGCGCCCATCGAGAATCCGATGACAGCGCGCAAATGCTGCACGTGCAACTCGTCGACGAGCAGCTTGTGTACTGCCTCGACGTTGTCGCGAATGGTCGTGATGGGAAAGCGAGGACCATGCAACGGTTCGGGCGTATTGCTTGGCGACGATGAAGATCCGTTGCCGAACAGTTCTGTCGCAACGAGAAAAAGTTTGGCCGTATCTAGTGCCATGCCGGGGCCAATCAGCCACTCGTAGCCGTGGTGATTGGCCATGTAGTGTGACGGTAACAGCACCACATTGTCGCGCGCGGCATTGAGATGACCATACGTACCGTACACGATGTGCGCCGTCGGCAACGTCACACCACTTTCTGTGCGAAAGTTGGTGATGATAAAGTCGTGATGCTCGGCGCGATCGACTCGTTGCGCCGCCGCCTGCGCGCTGGCGTATGACGGCGCAACGACTGCGAAAGCGGCTGTAACGGCGAATACCAGTTGAACGATGCGCATGGGTATGGGTTGTATGGCGGTGGCTAACCACGCGGGACACGGCGACCGCGTCGTCCGTTGCAGTTCGAGTTGAACATCACGGTCGTGCCGCCCCGCTGCTGCCCGTCATGCGCGCGCAACGTGGCTTCATGCTCACCGTCCCAATCAAGGAATGAGACCCAAAGTTCCGGTCCGTGGCCAACCGCTTGGCCATCGAGATACCAGTGCATTGCGTCGTCGGGGATGGTGCTGCCATCGCTTGCGGTTGCGGCGCCCCAAAGACGCAACGGTTCGTCTGTGCGAACCGTCGATCCGTCGACAGGCCACATGATCGCAACTTGTGGGTCACGCGCGGGAATGTCTACCGCGACGGAATCGGATGTCGTCCCGTGAAAGCCGTCGGACACGATCACCTGAATGAGGATCGTACCTGCAGTCACGCAACTGGTGGGCACAACAGCTTGATCTTCGTCAAGTTTGAAGGTCAGTGCCTGCCACCGTTTTCCATCATCGTTGGACCAACGCACGATACGTTCGCGTGGATATGTATCCGACGCGGACGTTTCCCAACGCACGTACAGCTGATCGCCATCAACCGCAGCGCCGATCGCCGAAACGACTGGTGGCTCTGAGGTGGCTTGGCGCGACCACAACTCCTTCTCGTTCACCACGACGCGCAGTGTCTGTCCGTAGTCAGCGTCGGGGAGCAGCGCCTGTACGAGTCCGGTTGGTGGCTCATCGCCATGGCCGCCACCGCCACAGCCGCCACCGCCACCGCATCCACAGCCGGCTTGTGTGGTGAGACGACGCAATGCAGTACGACGGATCACACCCAAATTTGCGTCGAGCAATTCCACAAACGCGCCGGATATTCGTTCGCCACTGGCCGTTGGACCAGTTTCGAGACGCATCACGCTGCGAATTTCGATGCCGTTCTCGCGTAGCATGCCACTGACAACGATGACAGGTATGGGATCCGGTTCGCGCAGCAAGTATTTGTTGCGCCCCACCCATGGCGGTGGCGGATCTGGGCGATCGAATATCGACGGGCCGTGATACTGCTCGTCGAAGAACGGTGG
>JAYUWD010000027.1:0-7676 GCA_043753735.1 Gemmatimonadaceae bacterium | reverse complement strand
CCGACGTGAAGAACGCCATGGGACTGACCGACGGCATGGTCCGTTTGTCGTGCGGCGTCGAGGACCCGGAAGACCTGATCGCCGATCTCGATCACGCGCTCAACGCGTAAACTCTGAGACTGTGTCAGCTCAGTCGATGCGGTGCGATTTTACCGGAACCTTCAGGGCGACGGGATCGTAGGGAGCTACAGCTGCCGGTCGCCCCCCCGTCTCTCCGAGCCCGCCCATGCCAAACCGCGTCCCGCTAACCGCAATTTCGTCCGTCAGCTGGGAGCATCCGGCCGACCGCGCCGCGCTCAACACCCTCCGTGCGCTCCCCGGCTTCGACGAGGTCGTTCGGCGCATCGGAGGAGTGCTCGGCGAGCGTGCGGTCCGCAATCTCTTTCTTGGCGATGCGGTACTGATTGGGCCGACGCAACGCCCGCAGCTCTACGCCATGTACCAGGAAGTGCTGCAGACGCTCGACTGGCCGCCGACAGGTAAGATCGAGCCGCAACTGTATGTCACCCAGACGCCGATCGCGAGCGCGGGCGCCGTCGGTTTCGAGCAGCCGTTCATCGTGATCAGCTCGGGTTCGCTCGAGCTTCTGGATCCGGAAGAGCAGCGCTACATCATCGCGCATGAGCTCGGGCACATCATGTCCGGCCACACAACCTATCGCACGATCGCCAAGATCGTGTTGTTCTTCGGCATGAGCGCGCTACCGATTCTGGCGAGCATCGCACTGCTCCCATTCCAGCTCGCGCTGCTCGAGTGGTATCGCAAGTCGGAGCTATCCGCCGATCGTGCCGGGATGCTTGGCACACAGGACGTGCGCGCGAGTCTTACAACGTTTCTCAAACTCGCTGGCGGCCCTTCGCTCGGCGATGCGATCGACCTTGATGCGTACATGGCACAGGCCGCAGAGTACGAAACGGGTGGCACGACGTGGGACAGCGTGCTCAGACTCCTCAACACCGCCCTGCGCGAGCATCCGTTTCACACCGTCCGCGCGGGCGAGCTGCAGCGGTGGTCGCAGTCGGGAGAGTACGAGTCGATAGTCGCGGGGACGTACATCCGACGCGGCTCTGAAGAGGAACGGCCGCTGCGAGACGATATCCGCGACGCGACGGATTACTACACCGACCAAGCCAAAGCCGCAGCGCAAACTGTTGGCGACGCACTCGGTCGTGCGGCAGACGCGTTCCGTGATGCGTTCAGGACGGCGTCGAGCGCGACGGGATCCGAGTAGCCGAGCCGTTGTCGAGACCGCAACTGCAGGCGCGAATCGCGCAAAAACGACGAACAATTTAGAAAGAAGAAACAGCAACTGACTATCACGGATAGCAACTGATTCAACCGAGGATTTTCACGGATACGGCAACAACTTTTCCTTTGTAGTTCGTCGTATCCGCGAAAATCATAGCCGTTGATCTGTTCTTATCCGTGATAGTCAGTTGCTGTTGCTTTCGTTTTCGCGCGATCCACGGCCCCTGACTAGCTTTCGCCGCCTATGAAGATTCTGCTCGTTGGCAGTGGCGGTCGGGAGCACGCGATCGCCGACGCACTCTCCCGCGAAAACACGACGATTGAACTGATCGCGGCGCCCGGGAATCCCGGGATCGCGGACTACGCGCGCACTCTGCCAATCGCGGTGACGGAGCTTGAACTACTGGCCGAGGTCGCAAAGACCGAGAACGTCGACCTGGTCACGCACGACAACGAACACCGCCTGCACAGTGCCATCGGGTTCATCACGCCGGCCGATCGAGTGGCTGGCCAGTCCGACGCCATCTGGCCGACGCGGGATGCGCGACTTGAAGCCGCACGAGCCGCACGGCGGTTCGCGCATCAACCGATCGCCGCACAACGTCACCTGCTACTGGTCCTCCTGTTCGATTGACCATCCACCCACGTGTCTCATTTCCGCTGAACCAGAACATCATCAGCAGCGGATCGCGAGTGGTGGCGCGGGACGCACTTCCGTGGGGTACGACACGCTGTTGGCGAAGGTAGGCCTCAGGATGAGACGGGTGATCGGAATGAAGACGGGGCCAGCGTTGTCGAAGCCCCGCGCGCCATGAGGAGGTCGAAATCTTCACACAATCCCGACAATGCACCAAGACAACGGCCCGCCCAGAAGCGTCATCTGGGCGGGCCGGTCCATTTTGACGACTTGAAGAGTGGCTAGACCGGGAAATTGAACCCCCGACACGCGGGCTTCCAGTCTTCGCTTACTCTCTTCTCAGTGATTCCAAATAATTCCTCGACTCGTTGCGATACCATCGCTTGCGTTGGCTGAACGGTCACTGTGCCGACGGCAGATGGCTGTCCAAATCTCGGATAGTCCGCTCACGGTTACACGTAAATTACACGCAGCTTTGTGGCACGACGTCCAGATTGGCGCGTTGAGCCCCGACTACTCAGGGCGGCGCAGTAGGTCACGCACCGTGAGCTGTCCTAGTAAATCTCGGCTGGCCGCTTTCATCCGTTCATCGTTCGATTCGGCCGCAACTCGCCGGATCGCATCGAGCGCAGAGGGGCGAAGTTTCATGAGCGCGGGCGTCGACGGTCCAACCTCTGTGATGTAAAGGAAATGGTAGTGCAGCACCCCGTGCCTATCGCGAGAGCTACGCTCCGTTGCATCAGACGCTGTGACGTAGATGTTAGGCTCTACGAGGCGGGCCAAGATTCCTAGCGCTGTGAACCTACGTTCAATCGAGCCATCCGCGATTGCGGTTTCGGCCATCAGCTTTATGACCCGCTCCGAACCAGGGGTGAACTCATGCAACGCGTTAAGGACCGCTATGTCAGTTGTATTGCGCGCCCAGAGTGTCTCCGACAGTTGGTCATGGTCCCCTTGGCAGTAAAACACCCGACGGAGCTCGGAAGCCGTGGCGTTTCGGGCGCGCGCGCGGGCGACGTGCTTACTGCACGGAATCTGGCGAGCAGAATCAATGCTTACCTCTTGCGCGGCGACGGACGTTGCAAACGTCGGCGTGCACAGAGTGAGCGTCAGGCTGCAGATTATGGAGAACACGCCATCGCGTCTGCGTTCGTTGAAGCCGAAGTAACTGCGGCTCGTCATAGGATCGACCCTTTGTCAGGAGACAAGTGTGAAGGACCTGCTGTGCATGGCGGAATCCGAGTGGTCATGGGAATTTTGGATACTTAATGTTGCGGAGCACGCATGGCATTTGATTCGTACCCTGCGTGGGCCAAAGTGAGTCGGGGTAAAACCACGCGAGGTGTTGCGCTTGAGCGAAGATGAGGTTATACAGCTCAAGGCGTTTACGGCCCACATACTTCTCGGCCAATTTTGTGGTCATATCAAGCGCGACGCTGTCGAAGATCGCGACATGAGTGTTCTCGTGGGTCACAACCCACGGCAACACGAGCGTTCTGAGTTCTGCGCGCGTGCAATAGTTGCCTGTTTTGTTCACATCTTGATAGCTGGCAAAAACTCCGACGCTGTCCAACGCGATGCGGTTGATTCGGTTTACATGCGTGGCGCGCCAAGGGTATTTCAAGAAATACCAGTAGCCGTCATTCGGGCCGCCGTCCACTATCTCGCCATCGTGCCAATTGTCGTAGATCATGGGAAGGTCGGGACGAGAGTTGCCGAGGTCTTTTATCGAGTCGGGTTTTGCATCTAGACCCGTTGGAGTGGAATCCAGCGTGACGGTTGCGAGCAGGGACGTCCAGTTGCTTCGCGGCGTGATGCCAATCGCTGCGGTGACCACAGTGTCTCGGCCGCGAAGATGGGCAGTTGCAAACACCTGCCCGGCCGCGACGACGAAGCCTTTCCAGACGAGCGTGCTGCTGTCTTTTTCTACAAACTCCAATGTGTCGTTTGCGAAAGGGGAGTTCGATGCGACATTTGTCGGGACGAACTTCCATTTCGACGCTGACGTCCGCGACCTGTTCGGCGTGACGGTGACGGTGCACGCGGCTTGCGTTCCGCGCAGCAAGGGGCTGGGTGAACACGCCATATTTGCGGCGAGTCTTTGGACGTCCACGAGCAGTGTCGCGGTTTCCCGGCGACCGAAAATGAGTGCGCTTACCGTCATCCTACCGGATAGGAACAACGGCTTCTTGCATCGGACGTCGGGTCCCCCCGTGCTTCCGCACGGAGTGGTCCGCAGGTCCGTCGTACTACTGTCTCCAGACGGGGAACGAACGGTCCATTTCCAAACAAGGTTACTCAAAGAGGTGGCGCCACCCGAAGGCTTGGCCCTGAACTCGACACTGTCCCCCTCAGCCACCTGCCCTGTCGTCACAAGGTCAAGGGTGAGGTATTGCGCTATAGGGGTAATCGTAATGTTCTGCGATCCACCAGAGATGACGACGCACAGCCCGCCGCAACGCCACGATTCAATGTTTGACGGCTGGGACTGGCTCCATCGCATCACGTATCCCGAGCCTTTGGTGTACCCACTGTCGCTGTAGGTAGCCACTGGCGTATCAAACTGGCTGTTTGACGTCGCCCGGCACGCCTTGACGATGCTTCCGGGCTGTCCGTATTGGTCCCGAAAGACGGTCAGGATGTGGCCGGCGCATTCGCTACCAACCCACGCGCCGTTTGCGTCGATTGATGGGAACGATGTCCCTTAGATGGTTGGATAGCCTTGTATCGGATTCACATACGCACGTGGGAGCATCCCACTCACCGTGATCCGAACGTACGTCTCCTCCGGAAAGCTGACCGGCCAATAGACGCTGTCTACGCCATTGCCGGCGGTGCCCCGTCCTAGCGTCATGGTTGCCTCGCCGGGCATGGGAGCCGACAAAAAGTCACAGTCGTTCGAGCACGTTGACTGAGGTTCTAACTTGAGGCGAATCGCTGAATCTGAGGTGATCGGCTTGATAGCCGGCTCAGTCAACCTTCCGGGGTCGCGCTGGTCGCTGCACCCGGCGCTCGCCGTCGCGATACACACGGCAAGTGCTACTGCGGCGCGTAGAGCCGACGCCCGGACACGCGGCTTCATGTGAATTGATCGAAATGGGACATTTTGAAGGCTGAGGTGATCTCGCCACGGCGGGAGGCACAAATGGCTGAGATCGCTACAATATCACACCACGTGATCTTATTGTCACTGCTTTCGCCCTAATCCGAGGCAAGGGAAGGCTTGAATCCAGCCGGAAAAAACGGGAAATCGCGTAGCCCCCGGACTCGGGTCCGAAGGGAGTCGGAAGTATCGCAACGTCGACAGCGGACACGCCGTGCGATCTTGGATGGTCTATGACGCGGACGCGCTGGCCGTTCAAGTGCGCGCCCATTCACGCCGCTCGACGGCGGACGTTCCGGGTAAAGTTAACCCGACGATCGGCCGACCCGTCTCTGGGGACCCATCGTGGTCTGCGGATAACGGAACGGGTACCCCACGCCGGAAGCGTCCAGAACCGGTGACGGAACGGTTCGGTTTCGAAACTCCGCGATCCGAGCAATTGCGTGTCGAGATGATCCCGTGCCGAGCACGTCATCGATGCGCTTGCAGATGCCAATGCGGCTTGTCGTTCAGTTTTCTCGGCTCGGTTAGTCGATCGGCAGCCGAACTCCCGACGTTAAAAAGCAGCCGCAGATCGGATCGTGACATCAGCGCGTTCGCCGGCGGCGCAACGTTAACGTACTCGCAGTCCGCGAGACAGTCATCCATTTCGCTGGTCGCTTCGCGTCAAGGATCGCTCGTCATTTCCGAGGTCTTCGGATGTGCGGGAGCGACAGTTCCTGAGAATTGAGGATTCAATCTTGGAGTCTTCAACACATATAGATTCCAAGATATATTTGGATGGCGTTTTGTTGGCGGAAACGTCGGGCGGGATGCATCAGGCTGACACCGATCGTCCTTGTGAGTGTTCCGCTTCATCCCCACAATCCGCGTCGTTCCGTGTTCATCCGCGTTCATCCGCGTCAGTCAGTTCCAGTTTTCGTGAATCGCGGCCGCAGCTGCGGTTCAGCTTTAGTCATGACCGCCGCAGCCATTCACCTGTCTTCGCGTGATTTGCGGCCCCTGACTAACTTTCGTGGCCTATGAAAATTCTGCTCGTTGGCGGTGGCGGTCGGGAGCATGCGATCGCCGACGCGCTCTCCCGCGAAAACACGACGATTGAACTGATCGCGGCGCCCGGGAATCCCGGGATCGCGGAGTACGCGCGCACGCTGCCAATCGCGGTGACGGAGCTTGAACTACTGGCCGAGGTCGCGAAGACCGAGAACGTGGACCTGGTCGTCGTTGGCCCCGAAGCACCACTTGCCGACGGGATCGTGGACCTGTTCCGTCACCGTGGCATTCCGATTTTTGGGCCCACGATGGACGCGGCGAAGGTCGAAACATCGAAGGCGGCCACGAAATCGATGATGCTTGCAGCGGGCATCCCCACGGCGCACGCTGAAATCCATCGATTCGCGTGGACGGCGCGCGAATCGGTTCGCCTGCGCTTTGGAACGCCTGTCGTCATCAAGGCTAGCGGACTCGCTGCAGGCAAAGGCGTCATGGTGTGCATGACGCTCGCTGAAGCTGATGCCGCAATCGAGCGCGTGCTCGACGAAAAAGCATTTGGCGATGCTGGCACTGAGTGTCTAGTCGAAGAATTCATGACGGGTGAAGAGCTGTCGTTGTTTGCGATCACCGATGGGCGTAGCGTGATGCCGATGATCGGCGCGCAGGATCACAAGCGGCTGCTCGATGGCGACGAAGGTCCGAACACTGGCGGCATGGGTGCCTACACGCCCGTTTCGTTTTCCACGCCCGCGCTGATTGACGAGGTAACCGAACGGATTTTCCTGCCGACGTTGCACTCGATGCGGAAAAGCGGCGCGCCCTTCACCGGTTTGTTGTACGCAGGCCTGATGCTCACGCCGGAAGGTCCGAAAGTCGTCGAGTTCAACTGCCGCTTCGGTGATCCTGAGACGCAGGCAATCTTGCCGATGCTCGAAAGCAGTCTCCTCGAACCGATGCTCGCGGTGGCGCGAGGGGCGCGCATCAACAACATGTCGCCGATGAAGTGGCGCGATGGGGCATCGGTCACGACGGTCGTGGCAGCGCCGGGATATCCGGAGTCACCCACGACCGGCACACGCATCGAACTGCCGTCGTTCAGCGACGACATTCGCGTCTATCATGCCGGCACTGCGCGCGCGCGCGACGGAGATCTGGTGACGAGTGGCGGTCGCGTGTTCGCACTGACGGCTGTCGCACCGACATTCGCTGAAGCACAGCAGCGCAGCCGCGATGCCGCATCGCGCGTCTACTTCAAAGACGCCCAGTTCCGCCGCGATATCGGTTGGCGCGAAGCCGCGCGACTGGCCGCGGTACGTCTCGCCGAAGAACGCGACGCCGAAGAACGCTTCGAGCAGGCCTCGCAGGGGCCCGATGCCGGAACTGCCTGAGACCGAAACTATTGCACGCGATCTCGACGCGAGCGTGCGCGATTCGCTGATCATCGCGGTCGAGGTACGAAAGCCGGACGTACTGCGGGAAGTGGATGCCGACACCTTGGCTGCCGCAATTGCGAACGCGCGTATCACCCGTGTCTGGCGACGCGCAAAGCTTGTGGTGCTCGACCTCGATCGTGACCACGTCTTCTCACATATCGTCGTCCAGCCACGCTTTACCGGTGGGCTGCTCATCGACCACGGTCAGGCTTCCCCCGCTGACCTCGCGTACGTCGCCATTACGCTGCATCTCTCCGATGGG
>JAYUWD010000026.1:0-7723 GCA_043753735.1 Gemmatimonadaceae bacterium | reverse complement strand
GACGTTGACGGATTTCTGAAGCCGAGTGAGATCGCGGCGGTTGAGGTCTACGTGTCCGCGCAGGTGCCACCGCACTTCCAACCCGCCCTGGGCGGCTGTGGCAGCATTGTGTTCTGGACGAAATGACCAAGCGCGACGCTGACTGAGGCACGAAGCGCCGGTGACCAATCTGTCACAGCATTTAAGCGTTCACCGAATGACGAATGACCTGTCGTTTGCGACCGCAGCGCGCGGTGCCGTGGTCATGGATATTTGCATCCGGTAGCTCCCGCGTGAGAGCCCCTCGATGTCGATGACGATGCTCCGCATCTGCATTGGCACAGCGCCTTCAAGCCGGAGAATGGCACGACTGCTCCCAGGTGCTTCGCGCCAACGCATCCCGACTTTTGCATCCTGATCCTGCCCCGGACGAAACACGCCGAGGGCGCGGGTGAATATTCCCGGCCGATCTTCGCGCGAGATCTGCACTTCGAGATCGACGGTGTCGGTAGCCGCGAATCCATACGCTTCCCAATAAATCCCGACTCGGCGGGGATGGGTGAGCGTTGTCGTGCCAAGCATGTGCGCTGTCGCGCCATCCGCATCCAGCTGAACGCCGGCGTCATAAGTTGCGTCGAGCAAGACAGGCTGCGACAGCGACCGTTCAGCGCCCGAGGTCAGGGACTCGGGAACGTGCAGACCGAAGCGCGTGCGCGCGGCCGCGTGGGTGCCGTCGCCCGGAATTTCGATTGCAAGCAGGAGTGCACCTGCGGGCAAGGCGGCGTTCACGACAACCGGCTTGTCCAGACTGCCTCCAAAAATGCCAACCGTCGTTTCGTCGTTGACCGCACGCGACTCGAACACGGCAATCTGCACACTGTCGGTCCGTCGTCGGTCCAGTGCCTGCGCGTCGATATCCGCAGCCCAGACAAAGCGCGCGGCATCTTTCCGACGCCAAACCACGCGCTGTCCGATTGGCAGCTGCACCAGACGACTGGCGTCACGCGCGTAGTGTTCGACCGGCCATGCCTCGTCGTTGTCCAAGAGTGGCGTGTGGAGTTTCCAGTCGTCCTCAGTCGATTCGAAGGGCGATGCGAGTGCATGCGCCAGAGGCAACGTTCGCAAACGGTCGCGGGTGTACTGGCGGGCGACGTAGGGGCCCGCGGTATCGAGCGCGCGCGATCGCAGCCAGCCGTCGTGCGCTGCGTCTACAAAAGGGCCGCCCCAGAACATCTGCGAGGGCCAACCGTAGCGAATCAATGTTTCCCTGACCGCTTCTCCACCCTTCTCAGCCCGCCAGTGCTGGCGCTCGTCGACGTCGAGTGATGCAAGAAGCGTGATGAGCGTTTTCCGCGCAAAATGTTCCGCTCGACGCTCGTTGCCTGGCTCGATATAAAGCGGATCGGCAAGCCACCAAACCTTTCGCTCCAATCCGACACGATCGGCGCACGACAACGATTTGTACGTGCGTCGCGTTTCTGCATCCAGCAACAGCTCGATGTCGTCCCACGCGCATCGCGCGCTGTCGGACATCATTGCTGCGGCGATGAGAAATGCGGAGTCCGCAGCAGAAACGTGCCCTGCGCGGTAATGCACGAGACCACGCAACAATCCGCAGTCCACTGCGTTGCTGGTGCAGTTGACGGCGGCACCCCATGCGTCGGCGAATGCGCCGGCATCGAGCGCAAAGCGAACACGCTGCCCTGCGATTCGGGCATCGCCCGAGAGTGACGCGGCCGCGCTGTCGAGCAGAGCGCGCAGTGTGGCGCGTAGCGGTCTCATCGCGAACCGCTGGTCGCGTTTCAGCGCTCCATCGATGCCATGCCGCTCGTCGTCGATCGGCGCTGCATCCGGCGGGTACCAACTGGGGCAGCTCGCCTGTGAGCGCACGGATCCGGCGATGATCCGGTCGCGAATGCGCAGCGACGATTCGATCGCATGGCAGTGCAACGCCAGACTCCGAACGTCGGTGTCAAATGGGTTATCCCCCGATATGTGCGACGGACGGAGTTGCTGCGTCTCCTGCCAGGCCGCTCTCCACTCGAGCTGAAACGCGCGTACCGCGCTGTTCACCCGCAACCGCACCACCGAGTCACGAGGCAACGTTTGCTTGCTCGCTGCCCCACTCGGCGGTACCAAAAGCTGCAAGACAAACAACATAGCCAACATGTGGATGGGGCGTCTGCGTTAGCTGTGACCACGGGGAAGCGACGTCAGCGTCACAACAATTCTACGTGCGCGCCCGGAAAGCTTCCATAACGCGCCCGTGGAATGGTTATTTATTTCGTGGCGTTGAGCGCGAGTTTGACGATTCGCGTCACGCCGTCGCGATCTTCTGTGCTTACCCAGACCTCGTTGCCGCGTGAGGCACCGTAGAAGGTCATGTTTGGCAGCGATGGCCATACGACTGTGAACCCGTATTGTCCGTTGGGAAGGAACACATCAGATTCATTGGGCGCGCCGAGTGGCGTGTGGCGCTCAACCCAGAGTCGGCCGTCGTAGTCGAACTCCAAACTCTCTAGTGGGGGTTTGCGCTCCGGTATTCCGAACGGCAATGAGCTTACTGATACACGGGCTTCCTTGGCGATTGAAGCCAATTGAGTAGTTGCGCGGCGCCGTTCCGCGTCGACGAGCGAAGGGCCATCGATGTCGCGCCGAATTGTGTATCGCACGGTGCCGTCGGCTCGTCGCCAACTGATTTCGTATTTGCCTGTGCCTGCCATTGCAAAATCACCGAGCGGGCCGTCTGCACGAATCGCTTTGGCGCCATAGGGCTGCGCGTAGAACATGGTTCTGGTGCCCCCCGGGATTTCGGACTTCACCTCGAACGAAGGCGTGATGGCGGTCAGTTGCCGCGGCAGCTCGAGTGTATTGCGGACGGTTCCGGCGGTGTCGACGAGATAGCGGAGGAGTCGAGCGGTGGAAGGCGAGTTGGGATCACGCTTGTAGCCCAAATCGAAGAGCGCGCCGTAGCGATCGAACGTCAGTGCAATCCAGAGATTGGTTTCCGAATGCGGGAGGCGCACGACGAACACGGGACGTGCGCGAATCGGCGCGGTCGTGGGACTGCCGACCTCAAAGACGTTGTAGCGGGCGCCACCAGGATCGCGCACCCAGAGTCGGCCCTTCGGATCGAACGCCGCACAGCAGGTGCCGCGAAACTCGCCGGGGCCGCTCCCTTTTCTCCCGATAGCGCCGATGTACGCGCCAGTTGAGTCGTAGACGTAGATCGCCGACTCGTTCGGTTCCGGAGCGAAGACACGTCCTGTGCGATCGACGGCAAAGCGAACGGTTCTGCTCAACGGCGCGACTTCATCGTCGCGCGTCGTCCACACTTGTTTGGCATGGAGATAGCGCGTGGACTGTGCACTCAGCACCCCGCAACCTCCGACAGGGAGAAGCAGCGCGGCGAGCGCAGAGAACAGCGGCAATTTTTGAATATGGGTGTTCATTTGGCGAGTAATTGTGGTAGTCAGTCGCCTGGCTCAGTTGCCGACTGGCGCCGATCGTAGGGATGTGATTAGGACTCCAACTCGACCGTGGCGACGGACCAACAGCGCGACCGATTTGGTCGATGCGGCGACGGCATCGACCCGCTCGCTCAGGTCGACCGTGTGCCGGTACGACCTGGTCTTGCCGTCGTACACGTCGAGACGAGTCCCCGCGCCTTTCTCCTTCCCTTCAAAGAGCATCAGCACGGAATCACCCGACAGTGCAATCGATCGTGCGCCGCGCTCCGCGTTCTGGATCGATTCACTCTTTCGAAACACACCATTCACTCGGCTCGTGTCGATTCGCACGGTGGCAGCTGCGAGGCTTTCTACGTATGGTGCGGTAATTGACACGCCGCTGGCTGATACGAACGAGAGTCCGAGATTGAAGAAGTGACCGAAGACGCACTCTCCGCTGCGTGTCGCTCCGCCGGCCACGACGTGTCCGAGGAGCCAGTGCAGGTTGTAATAGCCGAACCAAGGTTCGGGCGCGACCGACTGGCGTGAGACGCTGCCATCCTGGGTGATCTGTAAAAGCTGGTAGTGCTCTCCCGAGTGGACGAAGACGAAAGCAGTGGTATCGGCGGCAATGCAAAAGGCCGACGGTTCACCATTCGTCTGCCAGCGCCACGTCGCGATCTCGTGTGCCGAATCGCTGAGGACATGTGCGATGTTGGCGCGACGATCGAGGAGTACAATCGTTGTGTCAGTGGCTGGTAGCAGCAGCTTGCGATCGGTGCTCACTGCGTTCACCAGACGCTCAGCGTCTTTGGCGCGGTGGAAGCCGCTATCGAGTTCGAACACCAGAATCGAGTCGCGGACCGCATCGTGAACAAAAAGTCTGTTTCGCGTAAGGACCATGCCCTCGACCTGCCATGCCGTCGCGGGATCACCCTGCAGCTCGAGGTATCGACTTGAGTCGAGAGCTACACTCACCACACGTCTGGCGGTCGCAAGTTGTCGCGGCGATCCGTCGCGCGATCGGCCTGTTGCGTTCGACAAATCTTTGCAGCCATTGGCCAATGCAAGTAGCGACAGGGTCAGGGCGATTGCGCCTGCATTTGGATTGATTCGCATCGTCGGTGGGGAATGAATCGGAGTGAGTGTGCAACGCATGGTCCGTTGCAGCGTACGGACTTCAACTGTGCTCAAGCTCTCGTCGGACGATTGCCGCGGCGAGCGAAACAATCGCCGCCGCCTCCTTTGGTGACGAGGGGACTACAGTCTGCAGAAGCGTGTTGCCGTGAGAATCGATGAGCAACAGTCGTGCGAGACGTCGTGCGGGGTTGACGCCAAGTGTGCGCAGTTGTCGAAAGGTGGCGCGAATGACTGGAAGCTGTGATGTGCGGTTTTCCAAACTCGTTCGCGCGAGTTGTACTGCGTTGGGTGATCCGGCGACTACAACGGCTTGTGTCACGCGACGATTATCAGCGACGATGGCACTCAGGAGATCGACAAACGAAACGGCCGCTTGGCAATCATCTTCACCAAGGAGCAGGATGACTTGTATTGAACGTCGATGAGCTGGAGTGGCTGGTGGCAGCAGTGTTGAGATATCACCTCTGTACTGATCGAGTCGGCCGTGTGTTGCATAGCCGGCTTGCAGAAGCAGGAGAGCGATCGCCATTTGAAGAAGCACTTTGGTCATAGTGCTGCACCCGAATGACGATCGCCAACCACCTCGCCAGATATTAGTTCGCACTTCGCGAACACGAGATCTGTGTCCAGATCAGCTTCACGTGAGCGCTCACGGTCGCCGATTCACTCATTTCGACCAGTGGTACGTCGACGTGACTGTCGTGACCTTGGAGGTCCGGCACTGGAATGTGACACCGATGCCGCCGCCGCCGACCGAGACTGACCCATTGGCAGAAACTGGGACCCACTCGAGGCAGGTAGTGGTGCTCGACGACTCCGTGCGACAGACGTCGCTCGTTCCGGACGAGCAAGTAGCCGTGATGCCGTCATCGTAGCTCGGCATATCGTCGGCTGCGTAAAGTACAGAAGCGCTGCCGAGCGCTGCCGCGACGGCGATGGCCGCCACGATTGAGCGGAAGTTCTTCGTGTGCATTTATGTGAGCCTCCCAAACTGGGATGGATTGTGAATTGCGCTTGGAGCAGTCGCGGATGCGCCACTGATTCCTTGCGTAGTGCCGTTGCCGCACGGTTTGCACGCGTACCGAACGTGGTGCATTGTCACCGGCGATCAACGTGGGACCACATTAGCGGTCAACGCGAAGGAGGGCACAACCATTTTATTGCATCGTGTCGCAAAACGTTGCCACAGAAAAGCCGCGCCAACAATCGGCACGGCTTTTTGCGTTCATGAACCGAGTGGCGCATCGCTGCGCCATTCATTGCTACTGCATGCTGAGCACTTCTACATCAAAGACCATCGTCGCGTTCGCTGGAATAGCACCGCTGCCGGTGCGGCCATAGCCCACCGCCGAACCGATCACCAACTTGCGTTTGCCGCCAACTTTCATCCCCGGGATGCCAAGGTCCCATCCGGTGATCACCCGTCCAGTACCGATGGCAAGATTTGGAAGCGTACCGGAGTCGAATGGCGTTCCGTTGATTAGCCACCCCGAATACTTGACCGTGATTGTTTTTCCTGCAACGACTTCGGCGCCGGTACCAACCACGAGATCCTGCACGTAGAGCGCGTCCGACTTCTTGGTCATGTTGGCGATGCTGACGCCCAAACTGGCCGCGTAAACTTCAACAGCAGGGTTTGACGGAATGTCCAAAGCTTGGTCCTTGCCGCAGGCGGCGGTGAGGGCGACTGCGGCCATGGCCGGGATCAGCGCCAGGGCAGCAAAAGAACGACGGGTCACGGACTTGATGCGAAGCATGGCTGCACGGGCTGGTGTTGGTGGCGCGGACGGCGCCGCAGCGCGTCGTCCTCAGATCGCTTCAAGATAGCGCACTGCCCGTTGCGCGTCTTGTCAGCGGGGGGTACGGTGAGCACCATGACGTTTAATTTGGCCAAGACGACGCCAACTGACCCCGAGCATTCGGCAAGCACGCGCTTCGTGCTGGAGCTGGCCCGCGCGCTGCACATGCATGGCACTCCGGCGCATCGCCTCGAGGCGCTCCTCTCGACGGTCGCGATGCGGCTTGGGCTCACCGCCGAGTTCTTTTCCACGCCCACGAGCATCATGATCGGGTTCGGGGAGCTGGTCGATCAGCGCGTGCACCTCATACGCGTCGAACCAGGAGAGCCAAACCTTGGGCACCTGTCTCGGCTCAGCGGAATCACGCGGGGCGTTGTCGAAGGCCAGCTGTCCGCGTCCGAAGGACTCAAGCGTATCGAGGCGCTCCTGTCCGAACCACCCCGCTGGCCGCGGTGGCTTTTTCTGCTGGCGTTTGTACTGTCGTCGGGCGCCGTCGCCTGCTTTCTTCGCGTTTTCACAAGCGACGTCTTCATCGCGGGTGGATTGGGGCTTCTCACAGGGTGCATCGCAATTTTTTGCGCGCGCAACGAATCGTGGAGACATGCGACCGAGCCGCTGGCCGCGTTTCTAGTCACGACGGTCGCGCTCTCCATCGATACCGTCACTCATTCGGGAACGGGCTACGCAACGTCGCTCGCGGGGGTGGTCGTTCTGCTGCCCGGACTCACATTTACGGTCGCCCTCACCGAGTTGTCCAGCCGTCACCTCGCGTCCGGCACCGCGCGATTGAGCGGTGCACTGGTCGTCTTCCTTGGCCTGGGTTTCGGCTTGGCACTCGGTGCGAAGCTTGGCGTTTACATCGGCACCAGTCTGGGAATTGTCGTGCCGCCAGAAGGCTTTTCCTGGATGCCGCACACGACACTTCCGTTTTGGACGGAGTGGGTCGCGCTGCTTATCGCACCACTTGCATTTACCGTCATTCTCGCCGCTGAAGAGCGCGATGCAGGCTGGGTCGTACTGGCGTGCAGCGCCGCATATCTCACATCCCGCTTTGCGGGCGCTGCAATGGGCGAAGAGCTCGGCGCGTTCCTTGGCGCGTTCGTGGTCAGCGCGGGCAGCAACGTCATCGCGCGACACCTCCGACGCTCAGCGATGGTAACCGTCGTGCCGGGCTTGTTGATTCTCGTACCCGGGAACATGGGCTTCCGTACTGTGACATCCATGCTCGGACAGCAGGTGGAAGACGGTGTAGCAACTGGCTTCCGTGTGTTGATCATCGGCATTTCACTCGCCGCAGGATTGCTTGCCGGTAACGTGATTGCCAGCGGAGCGCGGCGGCGATGGTAGCCTGAAGTT
>JAYUWD010000025.1:0-2514 GCA_043753735.1 Gemmatimonadaceae bacterium | reverse complement strand
GGCCGCGCAACGCGACTGTTTCCTCGCGCGGATCATCGAGCGAGTGATCTGTACGCACGCGTTCAGTGATGTCCTGGTCGATGAGCAGTGCGCCCGTGATCGCCCCTTGCGCATCCCGCGTTGGCGACGCCCACGTTTCAATCACCCTCGGCGCGTGCATGCCTCCACGCTGCACCTCGACCGCAAGTCCACGCACCATCTCACCCGACAGCGCACGCACGCCGGGGGAGTCGAGATAGGAGAGCGCCTTGCCCGTGTCCAGTTCGACGGGCACATCACGCTCCCACAATTGCCTGAGCGACGTCGGACGCAGCGGCATGTGTTCGGCATAGGCAGAGTCGCTCACCTGTTCCAATCGTCCGGCGAGATCACTGACGCGCACCGATATCGGCATCAATTCGAGCATCGCGCGCAGCAGTTGCTCACTCTGTTCGAGCGTCGCGCGTTGCAGCTCGCGCGCGGTGACGTCGGTGCCGCCCACCAGCACGAGGTCGGAAATGAATGGCGTGACGCGCATATCGAACCACCGCCCGTCCGACGCAAGTTGAATCGGCGTGGTTTCGGCGAGGCCCGTCGACCGCACACGCGCGACGAGTGGCAGCAGCGTTTTCGAGAACTCACCGAGGACGACGCGCGCCGACTGCGATGCCGACGGCGCGCGGGGGTCGATGACAAACAGGTTGCAGGCGCGCTCATTGTAAAAGCGCAGCATCGCATCGGTGTCGAAGACGACCACCGCCGACTGCAACACATTCAGGATTTGTGGCAGCACGTCTACATTCGAACTGACTTCGTCCGCGCGGACATGCGTGTCGGGCGTTGTTGATTCGGCAGCCATTTGCTGGTCGGAAGGACATCGCACGTCGCGCTGCGGCATCGTCATCGTTACCGTCATCGTCTCGTGACGGTGCACTATGGAAAAAGTCTAGTCTGCACCGACTGTGCCCGTCAAATGCGTCGTGATCGCGCTCTGCCGTACGCCGCCGCCAAAGCCCAGCAACTCGTCACCGGTGCGCGCTGCGATCAGCCGCACAGTGCTGCGGGCGCGTTGCGGATCTGATGACCACATGGGCACTACATGTGTCCGAGCCAAGCTGTAGTTTGCTGCCATGTCACCCCCTTTCCGCACGACGCTCTGGCGCGTGCTCGTCATCCAGGCGGTCGCCCTCGCGCTGCTCTGGTTCCTGCAGTCTCGCTACACGAGCTGACGCGATGCATTGGATCAATTGGGCCGTCGTGGTCGTGTACCTGCTCGTCGTAGTCGTTGACGGGCTTCGCCGCACGCGTGGTACGAAGGATATCGAAGGGTATTTCCTGGCAAACAGAAATCTGCCGTGGTGGGCGGTGGGGCTGTCGGTCATGGCGACGCAGCTGTCCGCCGTCACGCTGATCGGGACGACGGGACAGGGTGCGACCGATGGGCTGCGGTTCGTGCAGTTCTACTTCGGTCTTCCCATCGCGATGGTGCTGCTTGGCGTGACGCTGGTGCCCTTTCTGCACGGCGCCAAGGTGTTCACCGCCTACGAGTACCTGGAGCGACGCTTTGACGCCAAGACGCGCTCGCTGACGAGCTTTCTGTTTTTGCTTTCGCGCGGCATGTCCTGCGGGACGATCATCGCGGCGCCAGCGGTTGTCTTTTCGGCGATCTTTGGCTGGAACATGACCTGGTCGGTCGCGCTCTTTGGAGTGCCGACAGTCATCTACACGGTGCTGGGCGGCGTGCAGGCGGTTGCGTGGGCCGACGTGAAGCAGATGATGGTCGTCGTCGCCGCGCTGGTGACGATGGTGATCGTACTCATCGTGCAGACACCGATCCCGCTCGACGACGCACTGCGCATAGCCGGCGCGACGGGACGGTTGCAGGTGTTCGACTTCAGCTTTGATCTCACCAAGACGTACACGTTCTGGTCGGGGATCATTGGCGGCACGTTCCTGATGCTGTCGTACTTCGGTACCGACCAGAGTCAGGTGCAGCGCTATCTCGCGGCCAAGTCGGTCGGCGAGGCCCGCAGTTCGCTACTCATGAGCGCTTACTGGAAGATTCCGCTGCAGGCGTTGGTGCTACTGGTCGGCGTGCTGGTGTTCTTGTTCTTCCTGTTCCAGCCGGCACCAATGCTCTACAACCCGTCGCACGATCGGCAGGTGCGCGCAGCGGAGCCTGCGGCCTACAGCGCGCTTGAAACGCGCTACAACGCAGCGATCGCCGCACGACAGACGGCAGCACGCGCGGCATCGGATGCACGACGCACCGGCGACGCGACCGCCGCGACAACGGCACTCGGCGTTTTCCATGACCGGGACGCAGAAGTGATAGGCGTACGCAAAAGTGCGCTCGAAATTGCTGCAAAAGTAACGGGCCAATCGTCGCGCGACGTGAACTACATCATTCCGCGCTTCGTGCTCGATCACTTGCCACTTGGTCTTGCGGGGCTGTTTCTCGCGGCGGTGATCGGCGCGGCAATGTCGAGCGTCGCCGCAGAGTTGAATTCGCTGTCGACAGTGTCAGTGATCGAC
>JAYUWD010000024.1:0-23224 GCA_043753735.1 Gemmatimonadaceae bacterium | reverse complement strand
GCTATTGCGCGGGGTGACGCTGGATGCGAATTACGTGCTATCGCGCGCGTGGAGCGACGCTGAAGATATCAACTTCTCCGCGACACAAGGCAACTGTTTTGGACGTGATCGTCGCGATGCGGTAACCGGCGCCGCATGCAACAGCAGTGAATGGGGGATCGCCAATAACGATCGCACGCATCGTGCAACAGCGCGTGTGGTGTGGACGCCTAACGCAGCGCTGCGACTGAGTCTTGTCACCGACGTGCAGAGCGGACAACCGTTCAACCGCGTGGCGGGAGTGACGGTCGGCGGCGGGCAATCGCGCTACGATTTGCTGGGCTCCGGGCCCATTCGCGGCAATTCATTCGTGGGCAACAACGACCGATATCTGGGCGTGGCACGCAACGGTGAGCGTTTACCGGGTTACGCGACGACCAATCTGAGTGCAGCGTGGCTGGTGCCTGTGCGTTCGCAGCGCATCGAAATTCGGGCCGACCTGTTCAACGCATTCAACGGGACATCATGGGCTGGTTTCGCGACCGGTACAGGCGGTAACGGCAACAACGTGCAAACCGGTCGCTCGGGTGATCCGATCTATAACTTCACCCCCGGCCCGCCGCGGCAGTTGCAGCTTTCGCTTGGTTGGGTGTTCTGACGTCGTGTGCCTGCAACCGTGATTCCAAATGTTTGATGCTGCGGTACGTCGCCTGCTTCCACCGGTGCTGGTTCCTGTCGCGCAGCGGCTGGCGCGCGCGGGCGTCACGCCCAACGCACTCTCGCTGCTGGGCGGCTTGATTGGTGTTGGAGCGGGCGTACTCGTGGCGCACGGGTTTGTCTGGGTTGGTGTGACCCTGTGGTTGGTGAGTCGCACCATCGATGGTCTTGATGGCATTCTGGCGAGGGAATCACAGCAGTCGTCGGCGTTCGGTGGCTATCTCGATATCACCATCGACATGGCGGCGTACAGCGCGATGCTGTTGGGATTTGCGGCTATCCACCCCGAGGGCGGTTGGGTGTGGTCCGCAATTCTGGTCGGCTATCTGCTGGTCACGACCACGACGCTCGCGCTCTCCAGCGCGCTCGAACGCTTGCACGCGACGCTTCCCGATAACGATCGATCGATTCAGTTCACGCCGGGGATTGCCGAGGCCGGTGAGACGACGTTGGCGTATTTGCTGTTTGCGCTGTTTCCCGCAGTGGTAGCGCCGATCGCGTGGCTGTGGGCGGGGGTGTGCTATGCCACAGTGATTCAGCGAACGCTGCTGGCAAAGCGCCTGCTGTAAGTAAAGTGCATCAGCTGTTCAGTCGGTTGGGGATTTGCGCACTATTTTCCGACGCCGCGCGAAAGAATTGCAGCTTTTGCCTGTGAATTGAGCGTCCAGTCGTAGTCGGTCTGGATGGCTTTGAAATCGCCGCTCTCAAGCAGCGCGCGCTCAGGGGAGCCGGTCGGGAACCATTTCGCGGCGAATCTGGCCGACCCCTGTATCGTGCCGCCGAAATCCGACTTGTAGTAACCAAAGATCATCGAGTGATAGAACGTTTTTGCGCCAACGTCGACACGATTTTTTGTCGGTGATTTCGCAATGAAAAGCGCACCCTGATCCTCGAGCTGCGCATTGAGTTTCGCGCCGGTGTACGCTTCGCTGCGCAGTGGTGGACATCCCATCGCGGCGCACACCAGTGCGAAATGAATGCGTGGTTCCTTGTACGTCGGACGGATGATTTTATGCTCGATATCGTCGAGCGTGTACAACTTTCCACCAACCTTGGCCAGCGATTCACTCCACGGACCCTTGAGCTTGAGGAAGGCCGTTTTGTTGATATTCCGAATGCTTTCGCTTTCGTTATGCTTGATGATGAGCTGGATGGTGTACGCGTTGTAGGCATTGATCCAGAACGCCAGCTGCTCGTTACGCGGCAGTGTGGCCGGATCCTGACCGTTCAGCGCGGCCAGGTAGCTGCGGAACGTGAGCGCCGCCTTGAATGCGCCGTAGTCCACCATACCATTTGCAACGTGCGCGTGCAGCAGCGCGTCGAAGGGGGCGTGATCAAAACGAGCTGACGACTGCGCGGATGGTTGCGCCTGTATGGTCATGGGCGCGGCAACGAGCGCACCGCCCCACATGAGCGCGCGAATCCAGCGGCGGTTGCGTATGATGGTCATGCCAATTCTCCGGTGCGTGAGGTAAGCGTCACTTGAACCACCGGAACCACTTCGCGAAGAGCGAGCGCACGGTGGGCGTCAGCTTTGTTTTGCGCCAGGCGTCGGCGGTCTTGCGCAGTGCGTCGCCGTGGGTGGGATAGGGATGGATGGTGCTGCCGATCGCACCGAGCCCCAAACCGTGGGTGATGCACAGCGTATATTCGGCGATCAGGTCGCCGGCGTGTGCAGCCACGACCGTCGCACCGACAATGGTGTCACTGCCAGCGCGCACATGCACCCGCGCGAAGCCTTCGGTGTCCCCATCAAGAATCGCGCGGTCCACATCGCGCATCGCTACGGTGAACGTTTCGATCGCCACACCGGCTGCCTTGGCTGACGCGGCAGTGTGTCCGACCTGTGCCACTTCAGGAGCGGTGTACGTCGCCCACGGAATCACCAGCGCGCTGGCGCGCTTGCGTCCAAAGAACAGTGCGTTCTGAATGACGGTACGAGCCTGAAAGTCGGCGGCGTGCGTGAACTTGAGGGGTGAGCAGATATCGCCGCACGCAAAGATCCGCGGGTTGCTTGTTTGCAGACGATCGTTCACCGTCACTCCATTTTCGTTAAAGGCCACCCCTGCCCTTTCAAGCCCCAGTTCCTCAACGTTGGGCGCGCGGCCGATTGCCACGAGCAGGTGGCTGCCTTCGATCGTGCGGATGGTCGTCTTCGTTTTCACCGTCACCATAACGCCGCCTTTCGTGCGTTCCACACGCTCAACCGTGGCGTCACAGAGCAGCGTGACACTGTCGCGCTCAAGCGCCCGCCCGACTATCGCCGCCGCCTCGACATCATCGCGCGCCAATACGGATGCCGATCGCTCGACTAGAGTGACGCTCGACCCCAGTCGCGCAAACGCCTGCGCCATCTCGCAGCCGATCGGCCCGCCCCCGAGCACGATGAGATGTTTCGGGCGCGCGGTGAGATCGAATAGTGTTTCGTTGGTGAGATACGGCACGTCCGCGAGGCCGGGAATGTCCGGTGCCACCGCTCGTCCACCCGTGGCGATGACGGCGCGGCGAAAGCGCAGCGTACTCGTGCCCACCTCGACCGTGCGATCTGAGGTGAAGTGCGCATCGCCGAAAAAAACGTCCACGCCGAGTGACTTGAAACGTTCCGCGCTATCCGTCGGCGCGATGTCGGCACGGAGTCGGCGCATGCGCTCCATGATCGCAGCAAAGTTGCCGTCGTCAATCCCGTCGCGGTCGCCGTCGGGCGCAACAATGGAAAAGTTGAATTCGTCGCGGGCGCGGCGCGCGGCGGACCATGCACGTGCCGCGGCGATCACTCCCTTGCTCGGCACGCAGCCAACGTTCAGGCAATCTCCCCCCATCAGGGCGCGTTCGATCAGCGCGACGCGCGCACCGAGGCCGACAGCGCCAGCTGCGGTTACGAGCCCCGCAGTCCCGGCGCCGATCACGACGAGGTGATAACGATCCTTGGGTTCTGGATTCTGCCACGTGGCTGGATGCACGGCTTCACGCAAACGCACATCGTGTACACTCTTATCGGGCACGCGCGCGGCATCCTCGCCCGCAACGGCCAAGCCTCCATGCTGCATGCGCACGTTCTGTCCATGCACGTGCTGTTCATACACCCCCTGCGTACGCGACGCGAGTTGCGACGAACCGGGCCGGGGAGAATCAGCTCCGATCAATTCATCCACCATGCGGCAAGGGAGCGTGCTCTGTCGCGGTGCGCAGCGCATTGCGTGCGGTGCGGGCGACCAATGTGGTAACCACTACGGTGGCGAGCAGTCCGACAGCAAGCACTGCGTAGTATCCAAAACCGCGAGTCTGACTCGCGCCACTGCTCAGCGCTGCGACATCACCCGCCAGCTTTCCGTAGTACACATAAAGGACGGTTCCCGGCAGCATTCCAGCACTGGCGATGACATAATCGGCCAGCGAGATGCGCGTCACGCCGAGCGCATAGTTCAACAGCGCAAACGGAAACGCTGGGGATAGCCGCAGCAGGAACACAATGCGCCGCCCATCGGCTGAGATCGCGCTGTTCACGGCGGCAAAGCGCGCATTGCCTTCGATTCGCCTGGCGACGGCGGCGCGCGTGAAATGGCGAGAGATGAGAAATGCGAGCGTCGACCCAATGGTCGCGCCAACGAATACGATCGCGACACCCTTCACCAATCCAAAAATGGCGCCAGCAGCGAGCGTGAGCAGCGCGCCAGGCACGAACGCCACTGTCGCCAGCGCGTAGCCGACGACAAACAACAGCGGTCCGAGCGCGCCAAGCTTTTCGACGTAGCTGGCGAACTGTGGAATGAGCGGCGCGATGTACCGGCCACCCACAGCGAGCGCCGTAATGACGACGATTACGAGCGCGACTCGTACGATGACAGCGGAACGTGGGGGCGCGGTTTGCGTTACCGGTGTTGGCACAGGACGGGTGTCGACGGGCAGTGGCTTGAGCATGGGGTGGACATGGCATGACCCCGAACAATACGCCGAGGTCCAGAGTTTCTACGCTCGGCCTTATGGCACGGATTTACCTGTGACTCGATCCCAACCGCCCCGGTTTGGTTTCTTCAAGGCCCGATGCGCACTACCGCTGTTCCTTGGTGGGATGGAGCGTGAGCTTCTGCACACGCCAGTTGAGAATCTCGCCGACCCACAGCTCGTTCTCGGACGGACAGGCGATCTGGTGAATCCAGCCAAATTCGCCGACACGTTTTCCGGCCTCGCCCATCACACCAAGCACCTTGCCGTCGAGCGTGAGTTTGTAGATCCGACCTGGGACGGCGTCGGCGCTGTACAGGTATTGCGTTGGTCCTTTCGTGATGCAGATCGCCCACGGCGCCCCCGATGCGCCAAGTCCGTTGGCGCCTGCTCGCGGCTGCGCGCCAAGCATCACATTCACTTCCTTGGCAAAGGGCACATCGATTGTGATGATGCGAAGCAGCGTGCCGTTTGGATCGAAAACCTGAATACGACGATTGGTGCGATCGCCAACGTAGATGTTCCCCTTGGCATCATTGGCAATCGTGTGCAGGATGTTGAATTGACCCGGTTCCTTTCCACGCTCGCCCCATGTCTTGAGCCAACGTCCGTCTTTATCGACCTTCACCACGCGTGAGTTGTTGTAGCCGTCAGCGATGAACGCGTTGCCATCGTTATCCCACGCCACGTCGGTCGGACGATTGAAGCCGCCCCAGCGCGGTGGCGGTTCGGGCGCCCCCGGTGCATGCGGTGCACGCTCTTCAACGGCCTCATCTCGGCGGCCGAGTACCAACAACACGCGTCCGGCATTGTTGAACTTCACGATCGTATTCGTGCCCTCGTCGCTCGTCCAAAGATTGCCCTGTGGATCTACCCGGACGGTGTGCGCGAACGAAAAGCCGTAGAGATCCTTGCCGATCTCACGAATGAATTTTCCGTCCGGGCCAAACTCGAAGAGCTGCGATGCGACGCCGTCGTGCACACTGCTGCGCGCGCCAGTGCGTGTGAAGACGTAAACGTGACGACGCTTATCAATATCGATACCGGTGACTTCACCGAAATACATCGACGGTGGCAGCGTCAGCGGCGACGCGTTGGCGTCAAACTTGATGTCGCTCACCGTCTGCGCCGAAAGGGGCGCGATGCGAGTGGCCGACAATATTACAGCGACAACGAATCGATCGAATCTGATCACGGTTCACGCCTCTGAAGGATTACACGAGCGGGCGCACCATCGTGCCCCGCAACGGTGATGGGTAGAACCATGAAGTCGTAGTTGCCGGTCTTGAGACCAACGAACGACAGTTCTTCGACAATCACAAGTCCCGTTGCCAGCAGAATCTGGTGCCCGCTGCAGCGCCCTGCCAACTGAGGGCCGCGTGGCCTCCGTACACCGGCGTCGTTGACGAATCGGACGTCGCGGTCGCATCCACACAACTGTCCGCGCCTAATTGAATTGGCGCCGCCACGGTCTTAGGCCGTTGAGAGCAGACCAGGTCAAACAAGGACACTGAGAAGGAGCGTGAACGCGAGGCCCGCCACTCCGATGATCGTTTCCGCAACGGTCCAGGTCTTGAGGGTTTGCGGCACCGTCATGTTGAAGAACTCCTTGATGAGCCAGAAGCCGGAGTCGTTCACGTGGGACAGCACCAATGAACCGGCACCGGTTGCGAGCACCAGCAACTCCGCGTGTGTTCCCGGCGTGGCAAGCGCGATTGGTGCGACAATACCGGCTGCGGTGGTCATCGCAACCGTCGCTGACCCTGTGGCGACGCGAATAAGTGCCGCGATTCCCCACGCAAGCAACAGCGGCGAGGCATGCGAATCGATCGCAAGGTTGGCGATGGCGCGTCCAACTCCACTTTCGATCAGCACCTTGTTGAAGCCACCACCTGCACCGATAACCAGAATGATCGTCGCCGTGGGGGCGAGACAGTCGTTGGTGAAGCTGAACAGTTGATCGCGCGTAAAGCGCCTCGCTCGCCCGAGGGACCAGAACGAAAAGAGCAACGCCACCAGCAATGCGACGATCGGATTCCCGACGAAGTCCAGTACACTGCGCAGTTGACTCGTCGAGTTGAGCATTACATCCGCGCCGCTCGCCAGCAGCATCAACAAGACAGGCAGCAAGATCGTGAAGACGGTGATACCGAAGCCCGGCATCTCACCCATCGACGTGCCTTCGAAGTGCGCCGCGAGTGGATTGTCCCTCGGCAGCGTAATGCGCGGTGCGACCCACGTTGCGAAGATCGGTCCCGCCAACGCCGCGGTTGGAATTCCCACAATCAGCGCGTACAAAATCGTAAGCCCGACGTCCGCCTTGTACACACCGACTGCAAGCATCGCCGCTGGATGTGGCGGCACCATTCCGTGCACGACCGAGAGCCCCGCTACGAGCGGAATGCCGATCTTGATCAACGACACGCCCGTACGACGCGCGATGGTGAAGACAAGTGGAATCAACAGTACAAATCCAACTTGGAAGAACACTGGAATGCCGACGATGAACGCAACGAACATCATCGCCCAATGCAATCGCTTCTCGCCAAGCAGCGTGATCAAGGTCGATGCGATGCGCGCCGCGCCGCCGGATTCCGCCATGACCTTGCCCAGCATCGTGCCGAGTCCCACAACGACCGCGATGAAGCCCAGTACTCCACCGACACCATCTTGAAATGCCCTGACTGCGGCGGCAAACGGCATGCCAGCAACCACTCCCATACCGAGTGACACGGCAATCAATACCACGAACGGATGCAACTTGAACCGGGCAATGAGCACAATCAGAGCGATGATCGCCCCGAATGCGTACAGCAGCAGCCGCGTATCGCTGGTCATCTGTCGGGTGTCATATCACGCAGAAGCTACGCGTTCGACAAGCATCGTGACGAGTACATCGACCGGTTGGGCGACATCGCACGCCCACACCGCCTCGTCGTGGGCCGGCCGCTCGAGAGTGGCCAGCTGACTCGCGAGCAGCGACAGCGGCATGAAATGACCCGTACGCTTGGCAAGGCGTTCCCCGATCAGCGCGTCGTCGCCCTCAAGCAGGACAAACTGCGTATTGCTGTCGCCGCGCCGAAGCATGTCGCGGTAGCTGCGTTTAAGCGCAGAGCACGAAAGCACGAGCGCAACGTTGTCTCGTTTCGCATCGGCGAGTTTTTCGGCCAGCAACTGCAGCCACCCGCTGCGGTCCGCATCGGTGAGTGGAATACCGGCGGCCATACGCTCGCGGTTCTCGATTGGATGCGAGTCATCCCCCTCGACGAACTTTGCACCGATCGCGCGCGCGAAGCGTTCGCCCACGGCACTTTTGCCAGCGCCGCAGACGCCCATCACCACGTACCGTTTGGCGACATGGGGAGACGTACTGGCCGCGCCATCATCCATCGAGTATCGCTCGCAGTTTCTGCGCGAGTGCAATCGGTGTGTACGGTTTCTGGATGAACGCGACGTCGGCTTGCAACAGACCGTGTCGCACGACCGCATCGTCAGAGTAACCGCTCATGAACAGAACTTTGAGATGCGCAAACCGGCTCGTCAACTGCGAAGCCGGCTCCGGCCCGCTCGTATTTGGCATGATGACATCCGTGAGCAGCGCATCGATGCGCCCGTGATGTACGCCGACTTTTCGTAGCGCATCCTGTCCGTCGGCGGCACCACTCATCGTGATTGCTGCGATCTGTTGACTGGCGCGGACAGGTCGCGGAGTATACCCAACCGCGTCGCTGCTCTGCAACAAGATGCCGTTTGTGAGACTTCGTACCTAGCACCGTCAAACCGAACGCCATCGGTCACATCAGCGCGATCGGTCCCTCGCAGCCATCGCCGGCATGCAGAGCGCCAGTAGCTGATAGCGCGTCGCACCAGACGGCAGCACGAGCTCTCGGTTCACGATCCGTTCCGCTTTCGTACCAAGTAGTGGCTGCGCGTTGATGTTGAAAAGACAATCCGATTGTTCGAATCTGAAACGCAGCGATGCTTCGTTGGGCGCGTCGCGTGGATCGGGTGTGCGAGTCCACAACGAAGCGCGCACGCGCTCGTAGAAATGCACCGCTTCTCGCTGCACGCCGATCTCCGTTGCGCCCGCGGCGGTGATACGGCATCCCGCCACGCGCTTGCCCGTTCGCCAGTCGTCGATCGTATCCATCTCGACCACCGCTACCATCTGTCGATCCTCGCGCACAAAACGCGCCGCTGCGACGCAGTGCGACGTACCGGCGGGCAATGCCGACGCGGCATCAAGTGCGATGCCGAGTGTGAGGCAGAGTGTCAGGAACTGCTGGACAAGTAGCAGTGGCACGTGCTGTAGCTGCGAGGGAAAAGACGAACTTCAGAATTGGCTTATCGAACAAAAATGTAGTGGCGTGGCCAAAGCAACGGTCCGATGTCGGCAATCCACAGTTGCCGTTCCCCAGATGCGATGGCGCATGTGGCAACAACTCTCCCCTCGCCGGGACAACATCGTCTTGAACCCTGCTGCTACGCGCCGGTGGAACATCAACGCGTAGCTGGAACAGAACTATACTTTGACAATGCAGATCCGAGCGATGTCGTATTGACAGACGGGCTCGCTGATGTCGTTCGATCCTGTGCGCGTGGGATGCGGGGCACAGAGCAGTTGTGGTCGCAATGACGTGCGCGTTCGCGACAGTGAATCAGAACTCGTTGAGCTGAAGATCATGATGCTACAGAGACTCCTTGAGTTAGAGCTGCCTCGCGAGATGCTCGCGAGTCTCAACGACGTAATTATCGTGACTCAGGCGGAGCCGGTGGACCTGCCTGGCCCGCGTATCGTGTATGTCAACGAGGCGTTCGAGCGGATGACCGGATACTCCGCAGCCGACGTGATCGGACAGACGCCGCGGATTCTGCAGGGACTTCGATCCAGTCGCCCAGAGTTGGAGCGGATGGGTGTCGCACTCAAGGCGTGGATGTCGTGTCGGATCTGCGTCACCAACTATCGAAAAGACGGCACGCCATTCGACGTCGAATTCGAAGTCGTTCCGGTCGCAAACCAGGAGGGTTGGTTCACGCATTGGGTGTCGATCCAGCGTGAGGTCTCCGATCGCACCTTGGCGGTTGCTGTGGTGGACACGGCCGCGACGGTGGAGGCGCTCTTCCAAACCGCTGGTGTCGAACTGGCAGAGTACACCGGCGCGAATGGATGCGCAGTGTGCGCCCGCGGTTCGGCCGACGAGCCCTGGTTTATACAACATGTACGCTATGAGGCGGGGCAAGCCGTGCTGCATCAGGTCATGCCACCGGCCGCGGTGTCTGCTGCAATTCGCCAGTTGGTCAGCGCGCCGAACGGCGAGTCCGAGCACATGTCGCTCGTGCGTGAGCAGGAAGCGATGTGCGTACGCGTCGAACAGCAGGCGCTGCCGAGTGGCGGCGCAATCGCGATGCTCGTGTGGCGTGCGGGAACAGGGGCGTGGCAACTTGCCGATGCCTTGCTTCCACCAGTCGTCAAGCGTGTGGGCAGAAAGTACGACAGCCTGGTTGCACAACGCGACCGCTCGCGACTGCAAGGCGAGCTGATTCGGGCCCAGAAACTCGAGGCGGTTGGGCGGTTGGCGGGTGGTGTGGCCCACGACTTCAACAACTTGCTCACGATCATTGCAGGCAACATGGAATTTCTTCGCCAGCAGCTGCATGGTCAGCTGGCAGAAGAGCCAGTGGAGCTGGATGAGGTGTTGCAGGCCGTCATGCGCGCTCGCGGATTGGTGGAGCGGTTGATGTCGATCAGTCACCGTCGTTCCAGCGCGCACGAAGCCGTCGATCTGCGTGCGCTGGTCACATCGACCGTTGGGCTGCTGCGCCGCACGCTCGGAACGAATATCAATGTCGTCTCCAACGTTCCGGCTGAGACGCTGATGATCGACGGTGACGCGACGCTGCTGGAGCAGGTGCTGCTGAACCTCGCACTGAACGCGCGTGATGCGATCGAGTCGGCGGAGGGTCAATCCCAGATGCCGGCACATGGAACCATCACGATTGCGGCGCGGGCCGTGCAGCTGACGGGCACCGAGGCGCGGCATTGGGCACCATTGCAGGTTGGTCATTGCATCGAGCTCACCGTAGGTGACACGGGCCCGGGCATGTCGGATCAGGTGAATTCGCGCGCGTTCGAGCCATTCTTCACTACCAAGGACATCGGGGCGGGTACTGGGCTCGGCTTGTCGTCGGTTCTCGGCACCGTAACGAATCTCGATGGCGTCGTGCGACTTGAGGGGGCAATGCCACACGGTGTGCTGGTGCGGATGCGGTTCCCGCCAGGGACGATCCCCTTGCCCCCGATCCCGGGCGATCAGACCCCAATCTACGCAGCGTCGCCGCGCACACTGCTGGTGGTCGAGGATGAAATAGGCGTTCGAAAAGTCATCGTCCGCATTCTGACATCCGCCGGACATCGGGTGATTGAGGCCGAGGACGGTGCCGACGCACTCGCGAGAATTGCCACGCTGGGTGAAAAGTTCGACGCCGTGCTCACCGACGTCAGCATGCCGGTGATAAGCGGAATCACCATGGCACGTGAAATTCGACGCACTCGCCCGGAATTGCCGCTGCTGTTCATGAGCGGCAATGCGGAGCCCGACATGCTCCAAGAGTTCGGGGCGGGGGTAACGATGCTCAGCAAACCCTTTACCGCCAAACGGCTGCTGACGGCGCTCGACGCGGTGTTGTCGAAGTCATCGATGCCTCATTCAGACGTAATCCGCGCGTAACGCAGTCATCATCACCGTTTCACGGACGCCATCCAGAATAGACTCAGGTCGGACGCGAGGTTCGACCGACTACTCATGGGAGGCTGCTCATGTTCGGTACCCTGCTCGAGTCACGCGCCGCACGTCAACGCCGTACCGGGGGATCACTCGCGTCGGTCGCATTCCACACGATCGTCATTTCGGCGCTGGTCATCGTCACAGCCAATGCGACAGTGCCGAAGTCGCGTGACGAACCGACGGAAAAAATCACCTACACACGTCCACTTCCTCAGAAACTCGTCGTTGAGCAGTCCGCGATCAATCGCAGCCACGCGAATACGTCGCCAGCACTCGGCGCTCCGCTGTTGATTCCACCCATCAACATCCCCACCACACTACCCACGATCGATCTCGCACGCACCCCGACCAGCGCCGACGACTTTGCAGCGAGAGGATTGGTGGTGGGCGTTGCGGATGGTGCCAAAGGTGGTACCGGGACAGTGCCGATGACTGGCATTTACACAGAGGCGCAAGTAGATCGCCCAGTGGTGTCTGCGCCGGGCAGTCATGGCCCGTCGTATCCTGAGCTGCTGCGTTCGGCGGGAGTTGAAGGAACCGTACTCGCGCAATTCGTTGTCGACACAACGGGACGCGCAGACGCCGCGAGCTTCACGGCATTGCGTAGCGACAACGCGCTGTTCACCGCCGCAGTGCGGGCGGCATTGGGGCGCATGAGATTTCTTCCGGCAGAAGTTGGTGGCCGAAAAGTGCCGCAGCTCGTGCAACAACCGTTTCAATTCACCGTCACGCGCTGACTGAACGGCTGATGACGCTTCAGGATAAGACGCGTGCATCGATCTGGGCAATCTCTCCACTTGTCAATCCGTTCTCGCAGTAGATTCGACGGATGAAGCCTTTCAAACGACTTGGTGAAGCTGCTGCGCCCGACGGTACAGTGCTGGCGCTGTTCGAACACGACGGCGCGTTCGTGATTCGTGTCAACGGCATCGAGTTGATGTCGACACGCCGACACAATTCGGAGGATGCGCTCGCCGAATTGGTGTGCGCACCACTGCAGGACAGACGTAACGCGCGCGTACTGGTTGGCGGGCTCGGACTCGGCTTCACGCTCAAGGCCGCGCTGCGCTTGCTCGCGTCAGACGCGCATGTGGTGGTCGCCGAGATCGTGCAGGCGGTCATCGACTGGAATCGCAACGTCGAGTATCCGCTGGCGCACGAAGCGCTGAACGATCCGCGCGTCGAGGTGCGTCACGATGACGTTGCGCGTGTGCTGCGCCAGAACCCTGGTGCCTTTGACGCCATCATGCTCGATGTGGACAACGGCGCCGAATCGTTCACAACGTCAGGCAATGCTCCGCTGTATCGAATGGTGGGCATTCACACCGCGGTCGAGGCACTGCGCCCCGGTGGACGCATCGCATATTGGTCGTCCACTCCCGATCGGTCGTTCGAAACATCGCTGCGACACGCCGGACTCGAGGTCACCGTCACCGAAGTGCGCGCCCACACCACTTCGGGACCGATGTATACACTTTTTGTAGGCGCGAAAAGCGAGCTGCGTGATCGGATGTCACTTTTTGCCAAAGCCGACTGATACGCCTGCATACAGCGCGAAGGCACCATTCTTCGCAGCCTCGCGCACATTCGACGTTTTGAACTCGACAACTTTTGAAACGCCGAAGTCGTAGCGCGCCCCCGCCGTAAGTACCAGGCCGCCAACGTTCAGGTCGATACCACCGCCTGCAATGCCGCCAACATCTACCGACTTGGTGCTGATGCCGGGAAGGTCGTTGCACGATCCACCGCTGCCCTGCACCGTGCAATCGATCTGCAGGCCGAAGTACGGGCCTACATAGACGTGCGGAACGAGCACCGAAGCCTTGGTCGACGAGAAGCGCAGCAACACCGGCACTTCAGCGTACTTGAGCAACACCCCATTACTGCTGCTCGAAACGGAGCCTTTTGCGCCCTTGGTGACAAACAGCGCTTCAGGCTGCAACGACACGGAGCCACCGAGCGGAAGAACCAGTGACAACCCGCCAATCGTACCGGTGCGCTGATCGACACTATTGAGTCCGTTGAGCGTCGAAAACGTCGCGCCACCAATCACACCTATGCGCCCGCTCTGTGCGAGCGCACCCTGCGCGACAAGCGTGATGAGTGCAAATGGAACTCCGATGAAGCGCGTGTATTTCGATGTCATGAATGCTCCTTAAAAGAGTGCTGGCACTGCGATCGTTTCAGCAATCACTGTGTGCAGATAGCTGCGCGGCTTTTACGTCTTTCTAGCGGAGTGAGACCGGCGTTGCACCGCTCGCGTCGATCACTGCCATACGACGCAGATGCACCGAATCGGCGGCGCCAACAAAAGCCGCGTTGCTCCCGCTCGACTCGAGCGCGCGTTTGAGCTGAGTGAGTCCGCCACACAGATAGCGATTGCAGATGTTCGATCGCAGCGCGCGAGGGAGTGCGCACCCACCGGTGGTGTGATAGACGCACGACCCACGATAGTTCCGCACGGGCAGATGCGATGCGTACACCGCCATGAGCTCCGACTCACCTACCAACGGATTCTGCAAGCGGACGCGCGTCAAACTATCTTCGCGCAGAAAGGCATGATCACCGCCTGCTGTACAGCATTCACCACGACAGGTTGCACAGCTGAATCCAAGTATCGCCGAAGCCTCAGCACTTTCCCTTGGTGGCGCGTCTTCCGCGCATGCGCGAGCCGCAAGCATCTCGGCTGAAAGCGTCGTGTCTTTGCCAGGCGCGTTGGCAGTAAAGACGACGCGCATGCGCGCGGCGAGCTTTCTAAGAAACTCGCGTCTATTGCGCTGCGGAAGACGCGTTGTTTCGCGGCTGTTCGCCGGGACGACAGCAACGGGTAAAAGCTCGCGCACTCCCCCCGACGACCGCAAAGTCTGTGAGGATTCAGCAATTCGCTCGGCGTGCTCGCGAATGCGCGCGTTGCGCTCGCGCTGCGCCGCGATTGGATGGTGGCGAAGCGAAGTGGTCATCAAGAAGTCAACAAAGCGCGCTGATCGTTTTCATGATGAACTATACCCCACCACCCTCCGCCTGAACCGTTCCATTCGGCCGTTCAGCAACTGCGAATCCTAAAGGCCAATCAGTACCGGTAGATTGCAGCCGCACCGGACGATGTCGGCATTTGTTCGGTAGGAACGATCACGACTTTGCCACCCATCTTGCGCGCCATCGTGCCAAGGTCGTCAAGCACGTCGTCGACATCCGATTTCGCCATGTCGTCGTAATGGATGGCACCCGTGGTCGCGTCGATGCGACCGGGAATCTCCCGATCACCTTCGATCAACAGCGTACCCACACGTCCCGCCACGATCGCGGCTGCAACATCGGCAAGCTTGTCGTCACCGAGAGCGTTCGCATGGGCTGCACCGAACGCATCAAGCTGCGCAGCCATGCGCGCGAGAAAGTGCGGTTCGACCACCTGCCAGGCACGCTTGCGAAGCTCATCCATGGGAACGGTATCTGGATAGACATCGATTCCCTGCTCGAGCAACAACGGGTTATGACTGAGGTGATGAAACTGAGCCCGATTCTCGGGGAGTGTGGCAAGAATGAGTGGCAGCCCTGCGGTATGGGAGTGATGGGCGAGGATCTGTTTGTCGACGGAACGAAAGAAACGTTCGGCGTCGATATCGACACCGCCTTCCTTGCCACTGTGTCCGTGGTGACTTGGCAACTTTGATCCTGCAGTATCACCAAGGGCCGCCACGGTGCCATGGGATTCGGATGACGCCGCTTCGACTACGTCCGTGTCCTCTTCCGCATTGGAGGCTAACGAGATCTCGTCAAGCACGTCCCCATTCCCTTCGTAAAACCGAAACTCCTTGCGACTCACGCCCAAAATGTGATACCGGTCCGCAGACTGCATCACCCGCAACAACGGTTTGACATGAAAACTGTCCGCGACGACAACCAGTTCGTTGACCGTTTGTTGCAACTTATAGACGCGAAAAAACCCATTCGAACCAAGCACGGCTAGACCATCGAGCGAGTGACTCCAGAAGTCCTGATCATCGGCCAGTGCGAGAAATGGGGCCAGCAGCGGTTCGATTTCCTTTGTCGAGTGCTGAAGGCGAAGCGACGCCTCCATGGTGGACAAAAGATTTTTGAACCGGATCGGATCCTGCTGATTATCTGGATGCTTGCGGTGGGTGGGTTGGTAAAGCGACAGACAGGGCGGGATCGCCGAGTCGAGAAGGCCGTTGGCGAAATCTGTATCGAGCGTCGTCATCGTCGGTGTCTGAGGGCGGTAAGTGTCGCGGAGGCGGGCGATCAGATCCGGGGCTGTGCAAGGAACGCACCGTGGGAGCAGTAGTGATGCCGAGGTCAGCTGTACGAACTGCCATCGCATCTTTTGCCTGCACGAGGAGCAGCTTCGCCGCGTCGTATTGACGGCCTCTCCGCCGCAGTGCAAATCCTGCGAATGTCAATTTTCTCAGGAAACGTTGCCCTCGTTGCGGGGATCGGCGTACTCACGATCTTCGGTACCGTTGGTTCAGCGGCGGCCCAAGGTGCTACGCCGCAACGCGCCGCAGCGGCGCGCGCAAAACCCTTCCGGCCAACAGTGCCGTCCAGTGTCGCGCCACCGGCGCGCTTCACTGATCCTGATCGCGTCGACAAGCTGCGGCGCGCACTGCCTGCGGTGGACAGTGTGATGCGCGCGTTTGCAACTGCCAACAAGGTGCCGGGCATTGCGTACGGCGTCATCGTCGATGGACGCCTGATGCACGTCGCCGCGGTGGGACTTCGCGAAGTCCCTTCAAAAGCGCCCGTAGATACGAGCACCGTGTTTCGCATCGCGTCGATGACCAAGAGTTTCACAGCGCTCTCGGTTCTGCAGCTGCGCGATGCCGGCAAATTTGCGCTTGACGATCTCGCCGAGCGTTATGTACCCGAACTCAAGGCGCTCCGCTATCCCACCACCGATTCACCACGGCTCACGATTCGCCATCTGCTCTCGCACGCCACTGGCTTCCCCGAGGACAATCCGTGGGGTGACCAACAGCTCGCCGATACCGATGATGATCTTGCACGCATGATTCGCAACGGCATTCCGTTTTCCAACGCACCGGGCATCGCCTACGAGTACTCCAACTTCGGATTTGCAATTCTTGGACGACTGATTCAGAACGTGAGTGGTATGACATACGCGCGTTATATCCAGGAACGCGTGCTGCGCCCGCTTGGCATGACCTCCACCACGATGCAAGCGCGCAATGTCCCCGCCAATCGGCTCGCACACGGTTATCGCTTGCAGGATGGCGCGTGGCTTGAAGAACCCGCGCTCCCCGATGGCTCATTCGGCTCGATGGGCGGTATGCTTACTTCCAGCGCCGACCTCAGTCGTTGGGTTGCACTGATGCTCGACGCGTGGCCCCCGCGCGACGGCGCCGAATCACCCGTACTCAAGCGGTCTTCGCTGCGCGAAATGCAACAGCTGTCGCGTTCGGCGCCGAGCACCGCCTCGCGCAATGCAACAACCGGCACTCTGAGCATGACCAGCGGTGGATACGCGTATGGGTTGCGCGCTTCGCAAAATTGTCTGTTCGGACACATCGTCGCGCACTCCGGCGGACTCCCAGGCTTTGGTTCACAGATGCGCTGGCTCCCGGAATACGGCGTCGGCATCGTCGCACTCGGCAATCTCACGTACACGAGCTGGGGCGGTGTGCTTGATGATGCGTTTGAAGTGCTGACAAGGAGCGGCGGACTTTCCCCCCGCGCGCCGCAACCTGCCCCCGTATTGCTCGCATTGCATGACCAGGTCACGCGTCTCGTACAGAATTGGGCCACACCGCTCGCCGACAGCATCGCCGCGATGAATCTCTACCTCGACGAATCCGCCCCGCGTCGCGCCGCAGCGATCGCCAACCTCACAGCCGCCGCCGGCGGCAACTGTCGCGCCGATGGCCCCATCTACGCTGAAAACGCGCTGCGCGGCTCGTGGCGCATGGTGTGCGCAAACGGTGCATTGCGTGTCGGAATCACACTCGCACCAACGGAACCCGCGCGTGTCCAGCAGTTCACGGTCGCGGCAGCGCCAGCGACGATGGTGTTGGGGCCAGCGCCGGCGTGCAGGCAATAAAGACCGGCGACCGGCGACCAGGGATAGGAGGAAGGGGATGAGCGATAGGTAAGAGCGGAAACGCCGGCGTGACGCTCCACACCCGCCATGTGTTCCGCGCAGAACTCGGCTCGGCCGCTCGGCCGAGGGTGGACCAAAGCCGCCTCTGCGCCGGAGCACTCGGCAGCGCGCCCCGCGCGCGCCGGGTGCGACAAGCAGCAAGCGGCGACTGGTCCACCCTGCGGCCAAGCGGCCCCCGCACTGATCCCGCCTTCGCGCCCCGGCCGCCCGGCGTTAGCCTTGGTACATCGTCACGCCATCCACGACCGTTCTTACAATCGCGATGTCCTTGATCACATCCGGTTTGACCGTGTGCGGATCGTCAGCAAGCATGACAAAATCCGCCAGCTTGCCGACCGCGATCGACCCTTTGACGGACTCCTCGTGCGAGGCGTAGGCACCGTGCAGCGTGTTCACGCGAATTGCCTCGTCCACCGTGATGCGCTGATTCACGCCCCACGACGTCCCATCCCAGCCCGTTCGGGTCACCATCCCCTGAATTCCCATCAACGCGGCGAATGGTCCAGGAGAAAAGTCTGAGCCAGCCGCCACATGCACGCCAGCGTCGAGCATCGTGCGATACGCCATTGCACGTTTCATCAAGGCTTCGCCGTAGAATGGAAACTTGTCGGGATTGTAGTAGGCGTAGGTCGTGAACATCGCCGGGATCGCATCAAGGGCTTTGATACGGCGCACAAGATTGTCGTTGATCAGCGTGCAGTGCGTGATCTTGGGGCGTGAATCCGGGCGGGCGAACTTTTGCTGTGCACGTTCGACGGCGGTGAGATACATGTCGATCGCAACGTCACCGTTGGCATGGCAGTTCACCTGAATGCCGGCACGGTGCACCCGCTCCACCCACGCATCGAGTTCAGGCTGTGCCTCGGTGATGTTCCCCTTGTACGTCGTGCCCGCGTAAGGCTCGCTCATCGCCATCGTGCGTTCGGAAAACGAGCCATCGACGGTGTGTTCGGACGTTGCACCAAAGCGAATCCAGTCATCACCAAAGCCGCTCCGAATGCCGGTCGTGATCATGGCCTCGAGCACGCGACCACTCGCCTCGTAGCTGATACGGTGGCGCAAGTCGCCGCGGGCGCGCACATCCTGGATCGTGGCCAGGTCGCCACCCTGGTGGTGGACCGTCGTGAGTCCGTAACGGACAAATTGCTTTGAGATGTGCGCCATGCCGTCGCGCTCGCGTCGCTCCCGCTCCGCTGCGCTGTATTCCGGTCGCCTTCCGGCCACTTCCAGAATATCCATCGCATTGTCTGTCACGCGGCCATTGAGTTCTCCATTTGCATCCTTGTCGAACGTCCCGCCGGGTGGGGCCACCGTAGCCTTGGTGACATTGGCCATCGCAAACGCCTTGCTGTTGTAGAACCCCGTGTGACCGCCGCGGTGGTGCACACACACCGGGTGCTCGGTGCTCACCTGGTCCAGGTCGCGTACCGTCAGCGACCGCTTGTCCTTGAGCTTGGTGTCGTCGTGGAAGTAGCCGTCTACCCAAGTACCGGGCGGTGTGGAACGCGCTCTGTCACGCAGTTTGGAGATGATGCTGTCGATGGTGACGAATTCCACCTCGAACGGGTTTCCCACGAGCACTTCGTACAGCAGCGTGGTACCCCTCGGGTGATTGTGCGTATCGATGAACCCAGGCACGATGGTCATTCCCTTCGCGTCGACCAGTTGCGTGCGTTTGCGCGCGAGCGACCGCATTTCCGCTGACGTACCGACCGCGACGAAGCGTCCGTTGCTCACCGCAAACGCCTGCGCGCGCGGCACTGCGCTCTCCATCGTGAACACCTTTGCGTTCACGACCACGAGATCCGGATCGAGTGCCGTAGTTGCTTCAGTGGCAAACGCAGTTGGCGTCGCACCAAGCCAGGAAGGCGCCAGTGCACCAGCCGCGCCGGCGGCAGTGAGCCCCATGAAATCTCGGCGGGTCCGTCGGTCGGTCATCATGGCTCCGTTCGGTGACGTGGAAGAAAGTGAGTAAGTACTCTGGCGGGACAAGATTGCGTCAAATCGTGCCGCTTCGTGAGATCGCTCGCGACACGACTTTGCGCGACGCGATCTTACGCCCTGAAAGGCAGCGCGTCCTTGGTGTCGCCTTGCGGTCGCCGCTGCACGCTCGTTCGAAAGGCGTCCGCCGCTTAAACTCCCACGCTGACATGGCAACGTATAGTGATCGCACCCGAATTCTGGTTGTCGCCGCGACTGCGCGAGAACTTGCGCCGGCTGAGGGGTGGCTCACGCTGCAATGTGGCGTGGGGCCGGTGGAAGCGGCCGCCACAACGGCCGCAGCGATCGCCCTGCACCGCCCGGCCATCATTTTGCACGTGGGCATCGGCGGCGCGCGCCGGCTGCGCGAATTGTCCTTTGCGTCGCTGGTGATTGGCGATGAAGCGCGCTACTGCGACGTCAACCCCGATTCGAAATGGGCACCGCGTGTCGTCGTACCGTCGCCAATCCTGCTCGCCGCTGCACGTCGCGCGCTCCCCTTGGCGGCTGTGCTGCCCATCGGCACTAGCGGACGCGTTGGCGGGATGGCCGACCACGACGCTGACGTCGATGTTGAAGCGATGGAAGGTTTCGGCGTGCTTCGGGCCGCACGGTTGGCCGGAATTCCGGCGATCGAAGTGCGGGCCATTTCCAACGACATCGAGCAATTGGATCGCACCCGTTGGCACTTTGACGCGGCGTTCGCTGCGATTTCGGCTGCCACGCCGCTGCTCGTCGCCGCGTTGTTGGAGTCCCTTCCGGAGTTGAGTGCCGAAGGACATGCGTGAACTGACTTTTGGCTACTCGCCCTGCCCCAACGATACGTTCGCATTTCATGCGTTGGCGTATGGACTCGTCGACGCGCCATTTCGCATCACGCCCGTGCTGCTCGATATCGAGGAGCTCAACCGACGCGCGCACTCAGGCGAATTCGACCTGACGAAAATGAGCGTCGGTGCCTTCGCAGCGGTCGGCGATCGGTATCGGCTGCTGCGCAGCGGTGCGGCACTGGGGCAGGGTGTCGGTCCACTCGTCGTCACGCGCACCCCGATGTCCTTGGCCGACGCGGTACGTAAACGCGTGGCGATTCCAGGGCGCGAAACGACGGCGTACCGCTTGCTGCGTCTCGCCGCGCCGTCGCTGACCGACGTCGTCGAAGTACGATACGATCGCATTCTGCACGCGGTCGAATCGGGTGACGTGGACGCGGGGCTCATCATCCACGAAAGCCGCTTTACCTACATGGAACACGGACTGTGCAAAGCCGTGGACCTGGGCGACTGGTGGGAGCAGCAGACAGGATTACCGGTGCCGCTGGCGGGCATTTGTGCGCGAAGTGATTTGGGCGCGGAGCTGATGCACGACGCCGAACGCGCCATCCGCGCGAGTGTGCAATACGCCTTCGATCATCCCGACGCGAGTCGCGCGTATGTGCAGGCGAATGCGCAGGAGATGTCCCACGATGTGCAGTTGCAGCACATCGCGTTGTATGTGAACAACCACAGTCTCGACATTGGCGACGATGGGCTGCGCGCCATCGAGCGACTGGTTGGAGCGGGAGCCCTCAGGCATTGATACGCGCGTGTAATGCCCACGCAGTCTTGTCATCCATCACATCACGTCGAGCTTATCGCATGTCCCGCCCGTTTCGTATCTTGGAATCACGCGCAATCGCACCGCTCGCACTGGGTGTGATTTCCGCCATCTTCGCAACCGCAAGCGCATCGGCCCAGCCGTCCGCCACAAAGGCCCCGCCGGCAACGGTCACGCTCACACGCCTCCCATGTGGAACGAACGCGCCGCCGACCGATGTCGGGCTCCGCTTTTCCGACACGTATGCGTTCAGCGGCGTGATGGTGCAGCTCACCTACAGCTGCTACCTCATCCGCCACAATGACGACTACATGATCTGGGATACTGGTTACGCGAAGGGGCCTGCGGCGACAGCGCCCAAGGAAAGCCTCGTGGAACAGCTCGCGCAGCTCACGCTCACCCCCGCCAACGTGAAGTTCGTCGGTATCAGCCATTACCACGGCGACCATGTGGGACAAACGGCTTCGTTCCCGCAGGCCACGCTGCTTATCGGTAAGGGAGACTGGGAAGTGATCACCGACCCGAAGTTGTCGGGTGCGACAAACCCCGCCGCGTTCGCACCGTGGGTGAGCGGGGGCAGCAAGGCGGAATCGCTGACGGGTGACAAAGACGTGTTTGGCGACGGTAGCGTGATGGTGCTCAACATGCCGGGCCACACCCCCGGCCATCGCAGCGTGCTCGTGAAGCTCAAGGAGATGGGCAATGTGCTCATCACCGGCGATGTCTCGCACTTCCGCGAGAATTACGACAGCAACGGTGTGCCGACGTTCAACACCGATCGCGCCGCGTCGCTCGCCTCAATCGATCGGTTCAAGCAGATCGCGAAAAACCTGAAGGCAACGGTCATCATCCAGCACGATCAGCGCGATGTCGCGAAGCTTCCTGTGTTTCCGGCTGCGGCCAAGTAGGGCTTTCATTGATCTGACGCCGCTCCGCGCCGAAGGTCGGCCCGGGGGCAGGCGTGGGACTGCCGCGCAAAGCGGAAACGAGACGGACATGACGCCAGACGGTGGGCGTTCGCAATGGAGTAGGCGGGCGAGCGCGTCCAGCGACTGACGGCCGCGACGGCGCGGGCGGTCTTGGTAAGGAACACGGCGGAACTCAGCCCGGAGCGCTGCTGCCCGAACTGCGGGGCCATGATCAACGCGGCCTGAAGATCGCACCCAACTGCTCGGGCGTGTGCGCGAAGTAGGGTGTGGAGCGCGACCGCTCCTGCGCATCCGCGAGGCGCTACACGGCGTTCAGCGGATGAGCCACGCCGCGAACCGGTGCCACTCCGCGCTCGGGCCGATCACGACGGCCTGCACGTTTCCCCACGCGAACAGCAGCACGGCGCCCCAGAGCGAGACCGGGTGCACGCGCCCGCTGGTGACCCGGTCGTAGACCGCGCTTGCGGCGAGCAGGGTGATCATCATCGCTAGGAACGGCAGCACGGTGCCGCGCAGCACCGCCGTGTTTGCGAAGAAGTGCGCGAGCGGCGCGTTCATGAGCGGGCCGATGATGGCCAGCAGCATCAGCCGCTTGTGCACGTCTGGGCGGCGACGGTACCAGAGCGCGGCGGCGACGAGGACGGTGAATCCTACCAGCCCGCCGAGGGGGAAGACCATGTACCCCAGGGGGTCGCCGCTGAAGTTCAGGTCGAAGCCCCGCCGCGCGCCAGCGACGGCCGTCGCGTAGCCGAGCGCCACCATCGCCACGGCGAGCGCCACGGCCGCGAGCCCCAGCCGCCGGTGCATGGCGACCCGTCGGGTCGCGACGAGCCGCGTCTGCACGATGAAGAGGACGAGCCAGAGCGCGAAGACGAGCCCGTGTGCTTTGACGAGCGGCGTGAGCGTGCCCGTGCCAGTCGCCATCCCGTAATACGAACTGCCAAATCCCGCCACGACAACGAGGATCGCCACCACCCCCATTCCGGTGTAGAACCAGCGGGCGGAGCTGCGGCGGGCCGCCGCGCGAGGGGGTAGCACAGCGGTCGCCTGTGGCATGATGCGGCGGGGCGGAGTGTGGGTCGAGCGGCCGACGGCAGCAGCGCACGGCGCGAGCAGCACCTACCCTGCGCCCCACGTCCCCGAAGAACTCTGAGTTCGGGAACGCA
>JAYUWD010000023.1:0-2520 GCA_043753735.1 Gemmatimonadaceae bacterium | reverse complement strand
GACGTGCCGTGAGACCAAACGTTTCGTAGTAGCTGAGAATGAAGTCCATGAGAAACTTCACTTCGTCGGCGATCTGGTCTTCACGCAGATACACGTGGCAATCGTCCTGCGCAAACTGACGCACACGGGTAAGCCCCGACAACGCGCCAGAGAGTTCGTTGCGGTGCAACACATCGAACGTCACGTAGCGCACTGGCAGCTCGCGGTACGAATGCTTGTGCGACGCGAAGTACAAATGGTGCGACGGGCAATTCATCGGCTTGAGCGACATGTCGTGCTCGCCGTTCTCGTTGTTCAGCACAAGGAACATGTTCTCCTTGTACTTGCCCCAATGTCCCGACTGCTCCCACAGCGTCTTCGTGTACAGCAACGGCGTCTTGATTTCCTTGAAGGCTTCCTGCTGCCGCTCACGGACAAACGCCTCGAGTGTGTTGTAAAGCGTTGTGCCTTTGGGCGTCCAGAACACACCACCGGGTGCGACCGGAAAAAGCTGGAAGAGATCGAGCGCTTTGCCGAGTACTCGGTGATCGCGCTTTTTGGCCTCTTCAATCTGATGGAGATAGGCATCCAGTTCTTCTTTTTTGAAGAACGCCGTTGCATAGATGCGTTGCAGCATTTGCCGCTTCACGTCGCCGCGCCAGTATGCGCCCGCAGCAGACAAGAGCTTGAAATGCTTCAGATACGACGTATCCTGGACGTGGGGACCACGGCAGAGATCGATGAACGGGCCATCCGTGTACGTCGAGATGACCTCGTCGCTGCCTTCGAAATCGTCGAGTCGTTCGAGCTTGAGTGGATCGTCGACAAACTTTTGCCGCGCCTCCGTCAGCGTCACTTCCTCGCGCAAGAACGGATACTTCTCGGCGATCACCTTCTTCATTTCGACTTCAAACGCAGCGAGATCTTCGGGGGTGAAGGGCTGCGCGACTTCAAAATCGTAGTAGAAGCCATCATCGATGGACGGCCCGAATCCAATGTGTGCATCCGGGCGCAGACGACGGACCGCAGTCGCCAAAACGTGAGCGCCAGAATGGCGTAACACGGCCAGCGCGCGAGGATCCTTATCGGTGATCACGACAAACGCACCCGACTTGCGGATCGGCGTCATCAGATCCAGCACCTCGCCGTCGATGGCGACCGCGATGGACGCCTGAAGCAAGCGCGCGCCGATCGTTGCGACCACATCACGCCCCAGGGTGCCGGCGGGCACCTCCCGAGTGGAACCATCAGGGAGTGTGAGGATAAGCATCGTATCGGGTGCAGCGTTTATCGGACCGGCGGTCATCGGAAGGCGGACTGAAGAGGGACGTATCGGCGCGCGCGGCGGGCGCCGGGAATAAAATCGGCACTCGCTGCGCAAGTAGGGCAACTTACCGTTCGATGGATACACGCGCCACCAGAGAGGAAGCTATGGCCAGACAGAGTACATATTCACGCACAGCGTCGCTTTTGCTCGTTGTAGCGGGCGCCGCGGCGGGGCTCGCGCTTTTTAAGGCAATGAAGCCCCAGCTCCGCAAGGTTTCTCCCCGTCCCACCGCTCTCAAAGCGCGCCGCACCCGATTCCTGCTCGAAACACCGTCTCAGCTCTCGACCGAGGAACTGCTCGAGCGTCGCGTACTGGAGGTGTTTCGGAACGACTCGATGGTGAGCGAGCGCGCGATCGATATCTGCGCGGTCGAAAATGGCGGCATTGAACTCACGGGCTGGGTGAACGTCGCCGCGGAAGTCGGTTACGCCGTCACGCTGGCGCGTGGCGTACCGGGTGTTTTGCAGGTGGTCGATCACCTCGCTGTGCGGGGACGCGAGCCAGTCCGCAATCACAGCAGCGGCAACTACGCGGCGGTCGACCCTGCGGTTGCTACTGCCTCAACGCCTCGTGCGGACTGATCCCTCGCGGCACGGCCCGCGTACTTAGTTTTCACTGATGACATCGCCCGATCAGAATCCGCTTCCACCGAACCACGACGCCGCGGCCGCGCAGGCGAGCTGGTATCCGCGTTGGACCGAGCACGGTGTTTTCACCGCCAGCGCCGAACGCGCCGCCGAGCGCGAGCCGTTTGTCATCGTCATGCCACCGCCAAACGTCACCGCGGTATTGCATGTGGGCCATGGGCTCAACAACACCGTGCAGGATGTCCTGATCCGTTGGCGTCGGATGGCCGCCGACGAAGCGCTGTGGGTACCCGGCACCGATCACGCAGGCATCGCGACGCAGAATGTCGTCGAAAAGCAGCTCGCCGCTGAAGGACACACCCGCTTCGATTTGGGACGTGAGTCGTTTGTGACGCGGGTTGCGGAGTTTGTCGAGCAGACTGGCGGCGAGATTCTCAATCAGCTCAAGGCGATCGGCTCGAGTGCCGACTGGTCGCGCACGGCTTACACCTTCTCGCCTCAGCTGTCGACGGCCGTGCGTGAAGCGTTCGTGCGCCTGCACGAAGATGGATTGATTTACAAGGGACACCGCGTCATTCACTGGTGCCCGCGTTGCGGGACGTCGTTGTCCGACGAAGAAGCCGAGTT
>JAYUWD010000022.1:0-7770 GCA_043753735.1 Gemmatimonadaceae bacterium | reverse complement strand
CGTTTCACTCACACTCGGCTACCTGATCAGTCCGTACTGGTATCTCTTCACCGCGTTTGTCGGCGTCAATCTGCTGCAGTCGAGTATCACCGGCTTCTGCCCGCTCGAGCGGATGCTTGGTGCGACTCGTCTGTTTGGCTGTCGCCCGCGGTGAGGCACACGCGCTAGACTGTGTGTGGGTTCGCAGCAATCACCTACCACGGACTTAGAAAGATGACAGAGACGGCAACCAAACGACTGGTAGTTGTACCGTGTGCATCATGCGGTACGCTGAATCGTGTTGACGTGGCGCGCACGGACGCGGTGCCAAACTGTGGCTCATGTCATGCTCCAATCGTGCTTGACGCACCAATCGTCTTGACCGATACGACATTTGACAAAGTGATCGCTGGCAGTGCGCTCCCCGTCATCGTGGACTTCTATGCGGACTGGTGCGGCCCGTGTAAGGCGATGGCACCGGTGTTCGGCGAACTCGCGAAGCGCCAGCGAGGCCAGGCGTTGGTCGCAAAGGTCGATACCGATCGCAATCCCGGCATTTCGACTCGCTTTGCAATCCGAAGCATCCCGACGCTTGTGGTCTTTCGCGATGGGCGCGAGGCGACACGACAAGTTGGTGCCGTCCCCATGAGTGTACTCGAGCAGCTGGTGACCGCACGCTGAATTGGATGTGTAACGCTCACGGGCCGTTAAACATCCCGTCGGGAATTGCGCGTTAACGCGATCGCTCAGCGGCCAGTGATGACCTTTCGACGCTCAGTCAATTCCGTTTCGAGTCGGCCGCACACGAGTTCGCAGAGTGTCAGCACATCGCGATCGGCAAGCTGGTAGCGAACAAACGCACCGTCCCGCTCTCGGGCGACGAGTCCATTGGCAAAGAGCACGGCGAGATGCCGGGACACGTTCGCCTGTCCCATCTCCGTTGCCGCCGCAAGCTCATTCACTGTCAGTGCACCACTGCGCATCTCTTGCAACAAACTCAAACGCGCGCGATCGCTAAGTGCCTTGAACCGATCGGCGACGAGGGCAAGCAACTCTGGCCCCATCCGCTTGTTTGCCATCATGCAGCCCCTGAAATGCACGTATACATATAGATGAACGTAGCGGATGCAAAAACGACGCGCCACGGCGCGTCGTTTGTTTGTTGCGACCAGAAAAGTTCAGCGCAATCTTCAGCGCAGCGTTGCTTCCAGTGCAATCTCCACACTCAACGCGCGCGACACAGGACAGTTTGCCTTGGCCGTCTCGGCGAGTGTCTGAAATTCCTCGGCCGTAATTCCGGGCACCGTTGCATCGACCTTGAGCACGATCTTCGTGATCGAGAAGCCGCTCGGTCCGTTGTCGAGTGTCATCACCGCGCTCGTGCGCAGTTCTTCAGCCGGATGACCAGCACCGGTCAATTGAAATGCCAGGGCCATCGAAAAGCATCCCGCATGTGCGGCGGCGATGAGCTCTTCTGGATTCGTGCCGCTCCGCCCGTCTTCGTCAACAAAACGCAGCTTGAACGAATATGGCTGGTTGTTCAGCACACCACTGGGCGTCGTTAGTGTGCCGGTCCCCTCTTTACCTGTGCCGTGCCAGACTGCGCTAGCTGTGCGTTGCATTTAGCTACTCCTCAAAGTTTGATGCAGAAGTGACAGGTGATCTGCTGCGAGATGCTGGTGAACTTCCTTGCTCACTTCTTCGCCCTGGCGCCTTTCTCCCCTTGTTTCCCCTTGTCCATCGTTGAAGCTGTCGTGCCATCGTTGCGATACACCTTCCCGTCACGCATCACAAACGTCACGCGCTGCGTGGCTTCGATCTGTTGCGAGGGATCGCCGTCCGTCGCGATGATGTCCGCGACAAACCCCTCGGCGATGCGCCCGATTTCTTTCTCGAGCCCCATCGATTCGGCTGCAAGCGATGTCGCGCTCACGATCGCATCCATCGCCGACTGCCCGCCCTTGCGCACGCGGCACACCAATTCTTCGGCGTTGCGTCCATGCGCGCCCGCAACCGCGTCCGTTCCAAATACGAGCTTGAGTTTTGGTGTGCGGCTCGCGAAACCGATCCCTGCTTCGGCAAGCGGAAGTGCCTTCTCCATGGATGCAAAGCCGACCGCGTTGTAGTTGCCGATGCCCTCGAACCAGGCTTTGTTGTCGAGATAGTTGTGGAAGACGAGTCCGCATTGCGGATCGAAAAACGTACCCCGTTCGACGAGCAGTGCGCGTGTTGCATCGTCGGCAAATACACCATGTTCGACTTGTGTGCATCCGGCGCGCGCGGCTCGTTGCACCGCTTCGGCCGAGTGCGCGTGAACAACCGAGCGAAGCCCGTTCGCCTTGGCTTCACCGCACGCTGCGGCGAGTTGTTCGTTGGTCATCGTGGCTTCACCGCCATCACGAATGGACTTTGACGCGAAGATCTTGATCACATCCGCGCCGCGGGCCTTGAAACGACGGACCGCCGATCGCAGTGAATCTGGCGATCCGCCGCCGGTGCGTTCATTGACCGAGCCGAGCGACGTGAGAACGCGTGGCCCCGGAAGCACACCGCGATTGATCGCATCGCGCAACGCACCGTTATCCGATTCGCCAATGCTCTGTACCGTTGTGAATCCCGCGTGGAGTGTTGCCCATGCGTTTCCCGCCTGATTCAGCGCGCTCTCCGTTGGCGAATCGCCATCACCATCGGCGTGTAACCGTTGCTTGTCGTTGATGTACCACCCAAGATGGACGTGGGTGTCGATCATCCCCGGAAGAACCGTACGTCCGCGCAGATCGATGGCGCCGCGAGGGAGTGCACCCGTAGACGGCCGTACTTTTGCAATACGTCCGTTGGCGATGAGGAGATCGACATTTGTCATTGCCCGCCCCGTGCCATCGAGCACGCGGCTTGCGCGCAAGAGAGTGGGATGAGACGAGCCGGTCAGTGAGCCTTGAGCTTGCGCGGCGGACGCGTGCATAAGGGCAGTCGCGACACACAAAATTGTAACGGATCGGCGCGAAAGTGATGGAGGGACAATTCGCATCTGGGAGGGGTTGGAGGACGAGAGGAAATGACAGACCGAGCGGGTGGTACGCAAGCTCCCTCTTGTGGTTTCGGGGACGAAGCGCACATTTGGGGGCCTCTTTGATTGCTGCGGACGCACGCGGCGGTAAGGGGAGAAGCACTCACGCAGTGGAGTAATTGCGGATGTTGAATGCGCGTGCGCTGATGCTTGATGCGATTCGCACTCTCGTCGCCGCCGACAGCGCGTTGTTCCTTGAATGGCGCAACGACGACGAAGCGTGGGCACCCGATGCGTCGGCGGAGACTTCTCCCGTCCGAACGGTTCGGATTTCTCGCGTGCCGCTTCTGCTGCACGATGGCGTCATCCTCGACCGAGAGCAAGCGCAACAGCTGTTCGGCAGCGCGTTCGGCGTATGGTTTCCGACGCACGCCAGCGCCGCGTACATCTGCTTTGCGCCCGTTGTCTCGGCGCACGAAAAGTCATCGAGCGCGCTGTTGTTCGTTTGGCGCGACCGGTCGGCGGCGGTCACGGAGCGATTGGCCGAACTGCGGCCACTGTTTGGTGCCTTGCTCGAGGCGGGAGTGCGTGACGCGGGCTCGCAACCTGTCGCCAGCGTCGCGCGCAACTTAAGCGGTATCCTCACTGGGTTGATGAAGCAGTTGCTCTCCTTCTCCAGCCAACTTCTGGCGGAACCAAGCCTGTTCAATGTCGACGATCTGCTGCGAAAGATCGAGCCGCTGCTCGCCGATGCGCTTGTGGCGCCAGGGTCGCTTGTAGTTGAGCCGGACGCGATTGACGCGCGCGTGCTGATGGACGAACGACAGCTCGCGCTCGCGCTGATGAATCTTCTTGCGACGGCCTGCGAGTGCATGGGATCTGGCACTGTGATCACGGTGCGGAGTGCGCGTATCACGATTGCGACTGGTGCGACGCTGGAGGTCGAGCATGCCGATCGCTGGGTGGCGATTGCGCTGAGCGACAGCGCCAAACGCATTCCCGCAACAGTACGCGACAATCTGCAAGAGTCGTTCGTCGGCATTGGCACCGACCGCGGCCGCCCAGGTCTTGGTCTCGAGACCATCGCGGCGTTGGTTCAACAGGCCGGCGGCACCATCCGCTGCACGGTCAGTGAATCGACGGGGTGCACGTTCACACTGTACCTCCCCGAAGCGGACACGCGTCCACTCGCTTCGAGCCAGCTTGTAGCTGCAGGTGAAGTCCGCATCGCCTCCGATTACTCCGAGTTGCCGATTCTCGTTGTAGACGACGACGCCGGACCGCGACGAGTTGTGCGGCGCCTCCTCGAGCGCGAAGGGCACCAGGTGCTCACTGCCGAATCCGCCGCCGAAGGGCTTACGCAACTGGAGATATACGACGGTGGGCTTTCGTGTGTGATCAGCGACTACCTGATGCCCGGCAAGAGTGGCATGGAGTTGCTCGTCCACATCCGCACACATTGGCCCCAGCTGCCCGTCGTACTCGTTTCCGGATTCACATCGGACGATGTCACGGGTACCGTACTGCAGGAGCTACGGGCCCACTTTCTTCCCAAGCCGTTCACGCGCGAAGAACTGCTGAACGCCATTCAAACTGCGAAGCTGGTCTGCCGAGAGCAGTGAGTTAGGAATGTCCACTGAGTCGTGACAACCGACGTGCGCGGCGACATCGTCCGATATGACCGCTCGCCCACACACTCGCATCATCATCGTTGGAACCGGCTTCTCCGGACTCGGCGCGGCCATCCGGTTGCGACAGGAAGGGATCAACGACTTTGTGATCCTCGAGCGTGCCACCGATCTGGGCGGAACATGGCGCGACAACAGCTATCCGGGGTGCGCCTGCGACGTGCCATCGCGCCTCTATTCGTTTTCCTTCGCGCAAAGCAACGAATGGAGTCGCACCTTTTCCACCCAACCTGAAATCTGGGCTTACCTCAAGAGTGTCGCGGCGGATCATTCGCTTGCGCCGTTCATTCGTTACGGCTGCGCGCTCACAAGCGCGCGCTGGGACGATGGTGCGAAGCAATGGAATCTTGAGACGACAGCCGGGCCGATGTCGGCATCCGTGCTGCTGCTGGCGACAGGCGCGCAGAGCGAACCTTTGATGCCGGCATTAACGGGGCTTGACTCGTTTGGCGGAGTCGCTTTTCACTCCGCGCGCTGGCGTCACGACTACGACCTGACGGGAAAACGAGTCGCAGTCATTGGCACCGGCGCGTCAGCGATTCAGTTCGTTCCCGCCATCCAACCACATGTTGCGAAGCTGCATCTCTTTCAGCGCACCGCACCATGGGTGGTGCCAAGACGAGATCGAGTACTGGGCGCGAGAGAGCTGGCGATCTATCGCACCGTGCCTGGATTTCGACAGCTCGCGCGTGGCTGGATGTACGCCACTCGCGAGGCAACGATGCTCGCATTCCGTCATCTGCGAGGTGCTGCACTGCTGGAGCGTCTCGCGCGCAGGCATCTCGCCGCTCAGCTGCCGGACCGTTCACTTCGCGAAAAGCTTACGCCGCATTTCGCCTTTGGATGCAAGCGGGTGCTCCTCTCCAACGATTATTACCCCGCGTTGACGAAGCCGAATGCCGAAGTGGTCACCGACTCCATCCGCGAAATCGAACCGCGTGGTGTGGTCACACATGACGGTCGGCTGCGCGAGGTCGATGCCATCATACTCGGCACAGGTTTTCGCCCAACCGACCCACCACTCGCGCCACACATTACCGGACGCGATGGCCGCACGCTCGCCCAGGCGTGGTCGCCAAGCATGCGCGCCTATGCGAGTACAACGGTGTCAGGTTTTCCAAACTTGTTCATCGTTCCTGGGCCGAATGCAGGGATCGGACACACGTCGCTGATTTACATGATCGAATCGCAGCTTTCGCATGTTGTGAGCGCCCTACAGTACATGACCGCTGCCGGCGTCAGCGCGATGGAGCCGCGTGCTGCGGCGCAGGCAAAGTATGCCGCCGCGATCGATGAGCGAATGCGTGGAACTGTCTGGACCGCGGGTGGTTGCGAGAGCTGGTACATCGACGCATCCGGCCGCAACAGCGTGTTGTGGCCCGATTTCACATTCCGCTTTCGTCAACAGGTCGCGCGCGTCAATCCACATCACTATCTCCTCACGCATTCCTCCCCACAAACGGCGACGTAAAGAAACGCGATGATCATGTCGATGCGCGGAAAAGTTGTGCTCGTCACTGGCGCGGCGCGCGGTGTGGGCGCGGAGATGGCGCGACTGCTCGCCTCACGAGGGGCAACGTTGTCGCTGGTTGGTATGGAGCCGGAACGACTACGCACGCTCGCCGTCGAGCTGGGCAACCGCCACCTCTGGTTTGAGTGCGACGTGACCGATCAGGCCATGCTCGACGCGGCCGTGGGCGGCACGGTCGCAGCACTTGGCGGCATCGACATCGTGGTCGCGAATGCCGGTATCGCGAGTCACGGAACGGTGAGCGTTGCCGATGTTGAAGCGCTGGCGCGCGTGATCAATGTGAACCTGATCGGCGTACTGCGCACCGCTCATGCGACGTTGCCGCATGTTGTTGCACGCAAAGGGTACATGTTGCTGATCGCCTCGGTGGCGGCATTCACGGCAATGCCCGGCCTCTCGGCCTACGCAGCGTCCAAAGCGGGCGTGGAGCAGTTGGCGAATGTTCTGCGCATGGAGCTGCAGGCGTCGGGGGTCGACGTGGGGTGCGCCTACATGTCGTGGATCGATACGGACATGGTGCGCGATGTGCAGCGTGACATCGTGAGCTTTGACGAGGTGCTGAAACGATTGCCTGGTCCACTTGGCAAAATCACCCCGCTTGCGCGCTGTGCAGAGCTGTTGGTGGGCGCGCTGGAACGTCGTGCCGATACTGTTTTCGTGCCTGGATCGGTAAAAGGCGCGTCAGTCTTGAGAATGCTGTTGGCGAGCAAGCTCGTTCGACGATTGACGCGCGCATCCATTGCCGAACAGCTCAAGCACTCAGAGGAACAGATGCAACAGCTCGGCCGGAGTTTTGGCGAGCACAGCGTAGGAATGGGTGAGCATCCCGGAAATCGGCAAGCGTGATAAGTGCGATTGTGTGTCGCGCCTTGTGTGCGCCGTCCTGGTTCCGCGGATACGCGGGCTTGGCTTTATCGGGCAGGCTTGCGTCACATTGCGTTACACCGGAGCCGCCTCGTCACTGCACTGTAACAGCTCAGGTGGACTAACTGATTGCTCTGCGTGCGCGCCGATACTCCGACGTGTGATTTCTACCGTTCCCCGCCATTCAGCTTCTCACCGGATCGTTCGTGCGCGACCGGAACAACGCGGCGTTGCGACCTTTCACGCGTTTATCGCGGCCGCAATTTGGATGTTTTTCTATGAGGCAATCAAGTCGGTAGTATTGCCCAACCTGTCACTCTGGCAATCGCACGGAATCACGATCCTCGTCAGCGCCATCACCGCAGCAGTGGTCGCGCGCGTTGCGATGCTGCGTCAATCCGTGATTCTCCTGACGCTTGCCGAAGAGGAGGCGCGGAGTGAGCGGCTCGAGCTTCGACAGGTGGCGCTCGCCGAGAGCGAGGCGCGCTACCGTCTGCTGGTTGAGGCATCGCCACAGGCGATTGCGGTCCATCGAGGCGGGCAAGTGGTGTAGGTGAACGCCGCGGGGTTGTCCCTCATCGGCGTTGCCGATGCCGCATCGCTGGTTGGGAAGGCGACGTTGAAGTTCGTGCATCCGGACGACAGGTCGCGAATGTCGGCCGGTGTCGGCCATGCGGCCGAACGCATTGAATACCGGATCC
>JAYUWD010000021.1:0-2526 GCA_043753735.1 Gemmatimonadaceae bacterium | reverse complement strand
CCGTGCGCGCGTTCTTTGAGATCCCACGTTGGCCCCAGGATTCGGGCGTCTTCGATCTTGGCGACCGGGTGCTGGACGTGCTGCCTATTCCAGGCCATCAACCCGCGAGCATCGCGATCTACGATCGTCGCACCGGCGTCCTCCTAACCGGCGACAGCTTCTATCCAGGGCGCTTGTATGTGCGCGATAGCGCTGCATTTGTGCGCAGCGTGCAGCGTCTCGTCGCGTTCACGCAAACGCACCCGGTCAGCCATCTCCTCGGCACGCACATCGAAAATTCGGATGTCCCCTTTCGCGACTACGTGGTGGGGACCGTCGACCAACCGAGAGAACATGGGCTGGCGCTGACGGTTTCGAATCTGAAAACGCTCGACTCCGTGCTGACACCGATGCGGGGACGAATCATGCGGACGGTCCTGCCTGACTTCACGATCTGGCCGTAAAAGCGTAGCTGTATACTCAAAATCCGGTTACGCAGCGTGTGTGCTGTGTGACCGGGTTTCGTTGTTTTCGGGCTTGACCACAGCGCGCGTCGCGGAGAACTCATCTTCCGCCTGACCACCGAAGCTCACCGTGCCCTTCATCGTGTTGCCATCGAGCTTGGTCGTCATGGTCAGCGTAAGCGCATTGCCGTTGTAGTCCACGGTATAGCTGAACTCCACGGCGGTTCCCTTGATCGTGCCAACAAGAGGGACATCGCCCGCCTCGCGCCTGATGGTACCAGTCAACTTCTCGCCGTCCTGTTTGAACACGATCTTGAACTGACGCGCTCCACCGGGCGTGCTCATCGCCGCATCCCATTCGCCCGCAATGGTCTGCGCTGCGGCAACCTTGGTAAACGCTAAAAGACTGACAAGCAGTAGCAGGACGATCGTTTTCATCGGTCAACTCCGGTTAGGGCGGGATGGGTAGGTCGCTGAAAGTTAACAAGTGACAGCTCGCCAGGAATTCGAGACCAGTAGCTCCGAAACTACACTGAGCGTGTCCGCCAGCGACCGCGCCGAAACAGTAGTGCGCTGACCGCGGCAAGCACGCTGTACGCGAGCAGTACAGATATAAAAATCGCGTGCCACCCCATCGGACTGTGTTTGCTCATCGCCCACGCGACTGGTGTTTCAAAAAGCCAGAACACCGCGATGTTGATCAGCGTTGGTGTGCGTGTGTCGCCGGCACCGTTGAACGACTGCGTAAGCACCATGCCGAATGCGAACGCGGGAAAGCCGAGTGCGATGGAGCGAAGGCCGAACACTGCGACGTCCGCGACCGCGGGGTCGGAAGTGAACTGACCGATGAGTTGAGGGGCGGCCACGATGAGCAGCAGTGCCATAAGGCCGAGGAAGACGACGTTGTAGCGCGCGGCGATCCACACTGATTGCTCTGCGCGGTCAGGATTCTTTGCGCCGAGCGACTGCCCCACCATCGTGGCCGCCGCGTTGCTGAGTCCCCACGCGGGCAACAGTGCGAAGATCACCAGACGGATTGCGATCGTGTAGCCTGCCATCGCGACACTGCCAAACGATGCCATGAGTCGCACGAGCACGATCCAGTTGAGCGAGCCGACCAACACTTGAAACGTGCCGCTGCCGGACATCGACACGAGACGGCTGATCGTTTCCCAGTGGATGCGCAAATGGCGCGGACGTACCGCGAGGTGTCCCGACCCGCGCATCAGGCGACTGAGGGCGAAGAGCACGCCCACGCCACGCCCGATTGTTGTCGCCACGGCCGCACCGGTCACACCAAGCTCTGGGAATGGCCCCACACCAAAGATGAGCAAGGGGCCAAGCACGATGTTGATCGTGTTGGCCAGAATCAGCACCCGCAGTGCAACGGCGGCGTCGCCAGCGCCACGCAGGGTGGAGTTGATGATGAAGAGCAAAAATGCCGTGAAGCTTCCACCCAGCAGCACGCGCGTGAACGTGGCACCTGTGGCGATCACATCGTCGCCAGCGCCCATCAACTGCAGCAGTCTCGGTGCGAAGATCGCGCCCAGGATCGAGATCACACCGGATACAACAACGCCAAGCATGATCGCTTGCGCGGCGGCGCTGGCAGCCGATTCCGGATCGTGTTCACCGATGCGACGCGCGACCACCGCAGCGGCGGAAATCGCGAGCCCCATCGCGATCGTGTACACGATGATCATCAGCGACTCGGTCAGCCCCACCGTCGCGACCGCCGCGGCGCCAAGCCGGGAAACGAAGTACACATCGGAGACGGCGAAGAGGCTTTCCATCACCATCTCGAGCACCATCGGCACGGCGAGCAGAAAGATCGCGCGCCCGATCGGTCCTTGGGTGTAATCGTGCCGAGTGCCGCGAATGGCCGTGATGAGATCGCTCCACCAACCACCCATATCCTTCAATCCTTCACTCGCACTTCATCCCGAGCTGGCATGACCGGCGTGGAGAGAAGGATTGTGTCAGCATTGTCGACGCCTCACGGAACCAGCTTCACTGGCTTGCCGCCACGCAGGTAGTCGAGGGCGACGCTGCTGAGAGCGCGCACTCCGTACGGCAATGCACT
>JAYUWD010000020.1:0-2534 GCA_043753735.1 Gemmatimonadaceae bacterium | reverse complement strand
TGCTTCGCCGCTTTGGTGCGGGGCGACTTGGCCACCAGCGGCGCGTTGTGCGACAGCTTTTGTCCGAGTTTGATCGCACTCCGCCGTGATGTCGCTCTTCCTCGACCCGAACCGTTCTGGGTATTCGAAGCACTCGCCGTATTCGCCGTATGCACACTGTTAGCGGTATTCGCGCCCTTTGCGTGATTGGCGGCTGCTGTTCGCTTCCCCGGTTTCGCCACCGACATCGGTTGCCTCGGCCCCCCACCACTCGAACGCGCCATTTATGGTTCAGCCCGACGCTGCACTGCCGGCCATCATCTGCAGTTGCGATGAGCCGCTGTTTCGGCGCGCACGCGCGAACGAAAGCACCTCGTCGGCCGAACGACTGTTCAATACGTCGCCGGCTGTGAGCCAGCCTTTGCGCGCAACCGCCACACCCATCGCGAGGTGGTCGAGCCCCTGCGGGGAATGCGCGTCCGGACCGATCGAGACAAGCGTTCCCAGGTCGTGCGCGAGTTTGCACGCCCGCCAGTCGATATCAAGTCGATGTGGGTCGGCATTGAGTTCAATTGCCACGCCAACGGCTCCAGCTTTGCGAATCACTTCACCCAGATCGATCGCATACGGTTCGCGGGTGAGCAGCAATCGCCCGGTGGGATGGCCGAGGATTGTGAGATGTGGATCGTCCAGCGCCTTGAGTACGCGATCGGTCATCTGCCGCTCGTTCATGCCATAACGCGTGTGTATGGACCCGATGACGAAATCGAAGCGATCGAGAAAAGTCGTGTCGTAGTCGAGTCGCCCGCACGGCAGAATGTCGGCTTCGATCCCCTTGAGCACGCGAAAATCCGCCCGCTCCGCGACGTACTGTGCATTCAACGCATCGATTTCGTCGTGCTGCTGCACGATCGCGTCGCGCGACAGGCCGCCGGCGTACGTGTTCGATTGCGAGTGATCGGACACACCGAGGTAGCGAAGGCCGCGCGCGCGCGCGGCGCCGGCCATGTCGGCGATGGTGGCACCGCCGTCGCTGTACTGCGAGTGACAGTGCAACGCGCCGATCAAATCGGCCTCGGTCAGCAATCCGTCGAACGAGCGATGCGCCGCCGCCTCGACTTCCCCGCTTGCTTCCCGCTGTTCGGGCACGATGTACGAAAGCCCGATGTGCGCGTAGAGGTCGCGCTCGTGCAGCACGGCAAGCAGGGCACCGTCGGCGCCACGAAGTTCATCGCCGGCGAGCACGAGGCCACGCAACGCGGCACGCTCGATCACCTGCTTCACATGCGCCGCGCTTCCGGTCGCGCGCCAGAGCGCGAGCGGGAATTGCTCCGGACGCACGCAGGTGATGTCGACACGCAATCCGTCGTCAAAGCGAAGCGTCATGGAACGACCGCCGCCCCCACCCCCTGACACCTCCTGAACGCCACGCAGCTGGGCCAGGGATGCGGCAACCACCGACGGCGACCCCCGCACGGCCGCAACGAGATCGATATCGCGTACGACTTCTGTTCGGCGACGAATGGAACCGGCGATCTCCGCGTGCAACACTTCGGGGTGCGCGCGTACCGCTGCGCACAGTCGCTCCGCTTCCGCACGTCCATGTTGCCAGAGCACGAACGCGCCAGTTGCGCGCAGATCGGCGATGCCCTTGAGAATCTTCAGCGCAGTGCGTTCACCAAAACGAGGCAAGGCGGCGAGGCGTCCGTCACGTGCGGCCTGCTCGAGCTCCTGCAGCGACTCGACCTGCAGCCCATCGTGAATCTGACGAATTCTGGCCGGTCCCAATCCGGGCACGCGCAGCATTTCCAGCACTCCTTCCGGCGTTTCCTCCTGCAACCGCTCGAGGAGCGCCGAGCCATTCGATTCGACAAGATCGCGCAACACATCCAGCGCAGCTGGCGCGATCGCATCGTTTAGCGTCAGCGTACCCTGCATGGCATCAGCCAGCGACTGTTCGCCACACGTTGCTGCGGAGCGCGCGGCCAGCTGCATCGCGCGAACACTGAAACGATCCTCGCCATGCAGCTCAAGGAGCGTGGCGATCTGGGTCAATACGTGTGCAGCACCATGACAATCCATGGCTTCAATATATCCAGCTGCGTGGGCGCTGGCGTTTGAGCCCCGTTCTAGCTCTCGACGCCAGCCAGCATGCGCGCTTGCCGCACAAGCTCGACCAACTGCTCTTCGGTCAGCAGCATCTCCTGCGCGGCCGCGTTGCGATCGAGCAACCCTGTGCGCATGCTCACGCCAACCTGGTTGAGGTAGCGGATCTTGGCGAGCATTTCGAGGGTCAGTTGGCGCAGTCCGTGAAAACGGCGCTTTTCAGCGTTCGCCCGACGATACCGGTGCAGCATTTCTTCGGGACGCAGCCGTTGGGCAAGCGCCAGCACCTCTTCCTGCGTGCGGCCCGGAAAGACGCCCCGATCGGGGATGCCTGAATTGTCCCACTCCACATCGGCGAACCAGAGCCGACCGACGTATTCTACGCCGTCGTGAACCGTGCGGACGGTCACGTTGAACGGACGGCCATCCACATCGATTGTCGCGAGGCT
>JAYUWD010000019.1:0-2539 GCA_043753735.1 Gemmatimonadaceae bacterium | reverse complement strand
TCGTGCCCATCCCGCGATGCTCCGGATTGTCTTTGGCGTACTGGTGAATTCTCTCGTTCGCCGTCTCGGTCGCGTCACGCAGTGCGGCCGCGAACGCTTCTTCAGAAAGCGCGCCGTTGGACTTCCACGACGCACGCAGCGTGTTGAGAACAACTTGTCCGGCCATTCCGCTGGCAAGTTCGCCCGACGCAGCGCCGCCCATCCCGTCGGCAACCAGGAAGAGCAAGCCATGGGCGTCTGCAGAAAGCTCTTTCGGCGAACCTTCGAACTCAACCGGGACGCCATGCTCGAGATCCGCAACGAGATAAGTGTCTTCGTTATGTTCGCGAGTGTGTCCGACGTCGGTCACGGCGTACACGCGAACGCGGACCCGAGGGTCGGCGCCAGCAGCGGGTCTGGGTGGGTATGAGTCGGGGAAAGTCACAGCGTCATATGGCGGGCCGGTGCAAACGGAGGACGTGTCAAATCCCTACGGACGGGGGCGCCATAGGTTTTGCCGAGTTTCGTGTGTCCCCCTACCTCGGCCGTGCAGGGTGACGCTGCCGTAAAGATGGCCCCTATTCGCACACTCGGTCAAATATCGCGCTGGACTGTGGTATCCACGATGCCCAGCTTCCTTCGGATGCGAATTCCTTCCATACATACTGTGTCGCACGATCAGCCTGAGCAACAGCCCATCGGGCCACGGATCGCGCGTCAAACTCAAATTGATTTCATCGCACTTGCGGCGGCCATCTCCGTCGTGATCGGGCTGAACGCCTGTGCGAGTGCGGCCAGTTCTGCGACCGGCACACCTCTGCCCACAGCCCCAGCTGCCGGACGCACGTCTGGTAATGTGGCCGCCCCAGTCTCCGGGCTTCCCGCAGTCCCGGTTGTGCGAGGGGCGCCGATTGACCTGAAGCTCCGGTACCCATTAGAGAATCAGCTGCTCACCACGCGCGATTCCAACTTCATTTTTGGCAGCGTTGGTTCGGGCGACGCGGCGCTCACGATCAACGGAGTGAGTGTGCCAGTGGCCCCCAATGGTGCTTTCCTGGGTTGGGTCGCAAATCCGCCCGCGACTGCACCCCGTTACGACGTTGTCGTCGCGCGCGGGGCCGACACCGTGCGCCGCGCGCTTCGTGTCCGGTACGGGACACGTTTGTTTTTGCCGGCATCTGGCAAGCTTGTTCTCGACAGTAGTTCGCTCCAGCCGTCGTCAAGGACCCGCGTTCGCCCCGAAGAGTTGGTTCGGGTCAGCGTTCGGGCGCCGAGCAATGCGGCATTGTGGGTGGAAGGCGCGGATGGGGTTCGGCGACCGATGATTCCTCTGGCCCGGACTCAGGCGGCGGCGGTACAGGCATCCGCAGGGAAGGCCGATCCGACCGTTGCTCTCCCGGCAAATGGAACACAGATGGGCGCGGTGGATGATGCGGGTACGACCTTCGCGACGGATGTCAGCGGACGTCGTTTGGCCGTCGGCTCCCACATCATTGCGGCGCGGGGCGGGGACACGATCAGGCTGCAGATCCCGACCATTCAGGTGAACGAGCGCGAATCAATTGTCCTGGGGATGCTTCGGAGCACGTCGACTATCGGGGCGGACACCGATCGCGTCGTCAACGCCCGCACCATTCCCGACGGCACGTACAAGTGGCTGCTGCACCCCGGCACTGTACTTGAAGTGACTGGGCGGCAAAACGGTTCGACCCGCGTGCAGCTCGACCCGGCGCTCGATGTCTGGGTCGCGAACGAGGACATCGTCGCCCTCCCCGAGGGCACGGCGATGCCGCGTCGGGTAACTGGTGGGTTGCGCGTCACTCCCAGCAAAGACTGGGTGGATCTCACCATTTCACTCGGCGAGCGACCGGCATTTCTCGTCGAACCCGATGGCAAAAGCATCGTGCTCACACTGTATGGCGTGCAGGTCAATCCAGAAATTTCGCCGATTCTTGGCAATGACACGTTGATCCGTCGCATCAGTTGGGAACAGGTCACCTCTGAACGCGCGCGTATCACCTTGACACTTTCACGGCCGGTGTACGGATGGTTGTCGTTGTGGGATGAGAAGCGGCGCGCGTTCGTGCTTCGCATGCGGCGCATTCCAATCATCGATCCCGCGCATCCGCTCGCGGCGCTGACGATTGCCGTCGATCCGGGGCACCCGCCGGCTGGTGCCACAGGTCCGACCGGGCTGTACGAAGGCGACGCGGTGCTGCCCGTTGGAAGAATTGTCGCCGAACTGCTGCGTGAGCGCGGTGCGAATCCCATGCTGACACGCACCACGCTCGGGCCGGTCGGGCTGACCGAGAGAGCTGTGGCATCGCGACGTGTCGATGCGCACGCTTTCGTGTCGATTCACCTCAACGCATTGCCTGACGGTGTCAATCCGTTCACGGCGAATGGAACGAGCACGCTGTTCTTTCATCAGGCGAGTGAGCCGCTCGCGCGCCACGTCGAACGCGAACTTGTGGCGCGTTTCGGCCTCCGCGATCTCGGCGTGCACTATCAGAATCTGGCGGTGGCGCGACCGTCGTGGTATCCGGCGATCCTGACCGAG
>JAYUWD010000018.1:0-7831 GCA_043753735.1 Gemmatimonadaceae bacterium | reverse complement strand
CATCGGCAAATACGGCCGATGACGTAGCAGCGACCTGCGGGTAGATCTCCTCGGTGATCTCGCGCATCCACGACGCACGACCATCCGGCAGTTCGCGCCGATCGAACGGGACTTCATGCGCGGCAAGACAAGTGCCCACGATGCGCAGTGGCAATGTGTTTGCGAGCTTCTTCACGACCGCCAGCGTGCGCAGTTCATCGACAACCGACAGACCGTAGCCTGATTTGATCTCGACCGTGGTGACACCGCCAGCCGCGAGTCTGGCCAGCCGTGGAAGGGCAAGGGCGTAGAGGTCGTCGTTGCTGCGCGCGCGGAGATCGCGGACCGACGAATGAATGCCGCCGCCACGTCGCGCGATCTCCAGATAGGGCACCCCAGTCGCACGAAGCTCCTGCTCTTCCCACCTCGCTTTGCCAAAGACCGCGTGGGTGTGCGAATCGACGAAGCCCGGCGCGAGCAGTCCGCGATCACAATCGATTTCGTCCGCGTTGGGATATGCGCGCCGCAACGCATTGTCCGCATCAACGGCAACGATGCGACTTCCCAGCACTGCGACACCCACACCGTCACGAATCCCAGCGTCGCTCATTTCGGCGCCGCGTCGCGCGCGCGCAGGGCCAGCACAGGTGATGGTCTGCACCGCATTGACGAACAGTGTGGTGCGGTGCGAATCACTCATCTCGACTCGAGCCTGCGCATGCGTCAAGCCATTACGTCGCGCACGCGCGACATGAGCCGAAGCGGAGCCTGCGCTTCACCGCGACAGGCGTAGTAACAGGCGTTGCAATCGATCGGTGCGTAGCCTTTGTACTCCTGCCACGGACCGTCGGGCTTGAAGTCCGGGCACCGACGCACCATGCCCTGCGGATCGATGTGAATCGTCGTCGTTCCACTCTGACACGGTTCGGTCATCTCACCGCGGACGTAGCGCGGGATCTGTTCGAGATAATAGTCGGAGTTGGTGATCACGCCACGCTTGCGTCGCTTGTACGCCAACAGTTCGGCGACCACACGCTCGAGATCGCGTTGTTGGGCAGCGCCGAGCACGAAATCCTGGTTGCCGTTCTTGAAGTCGGTGTAGAGCGAAAAGTTCACACCACCACCGAGTGCTGCGGCACGCTCCACGATCGGAATGATCTGATCGAGATTGTCGTTCTTGATTACCGTGTTGAAGCGCACCCCACCGATGCCCGCTTCACGCATACGCGGCACGATGTCGAGCACCTTGGCCGAGAGGCCGGGGATCCCGCGCGCGAGGTCGTGGCGTTCGTCGAGGTAGTCGAGCGAGATATTGAATTGATCGACGCCGGCGTCCCAGAGCGACCGCGCGCGATCGAGGGTGAGCATTGCGCCATGTGTGATCAGCTGCACGTACGTGAGCTTCACCGCCTGACGTACCCCGACCACGATGGCCTCGAGATCTTTGCGCAGCGTTGGCTCACCACCGGTGAAGGTGACAAGCATCGGTGAGAATTCGCGCGCGATGTCCGCAAACTTTGCGACTTCCGTGTCACGCGTGTCGGCCGGGGTCTTCCAATAATCGCAGAAGCTGCAGCGCGCGTTGCAGCGCATCGTAACTTCGAAGTTGAGCAACACCGGGCGTCGTCGCGCGCGAAGCCACGCATACTTGCCTAGAAAGAGCGGTACATGCCAGGGTCGATAGCGACTGGACAGCATCAGCTGTTCTTCATGTGTAGGCCGGATCCAGATCGGTTGTAGGGTCGAGCATCGGCAGGCGGATACTCTCGCGAGCCGCCGTGGCAATCGCTATTGCATACCCCGCGTCAGCATGACGCGCGACGCCAATGCCAGGGTCGTTGGTGAGAACGCGCGCGAGACGATGACGCATGCGTTCAGTGCCGTCCGCGACGATCACCTGGCCGGCGTGCAGTGAGTTGCCGATACCGACACCGCCGCCGTGATGAAAGGAGACCCACGATGCGCCGCTGGCGACGTTGAGCAGCGCGTTGAGAATGGCCCAGTCGGCGATCGCGTCGCTCCCGTCTTTCATGGCTTCCGTTTCGCGAAACGGCGACGCCACGCTGCCCGTGTCGAGATGATCTCGGCCGATCACGATTGGCGCTGAGACTTCACCACGCGCAACGAGATCATTCAGTGCCAGTGCGAAGCGCGCCCGATCGCCTTGGCCGAGCCAACAAATGCGGGCCGGAAGTCCTTGAAAGGCGATGCGATCACGGGCGAGGGTGATCCACCGACGGAGTTGGAGATCGTGCGGGAAGAGTTCGAGAACGAGATCGTCGGTGCGATGAATGTCAGCCGGGTCGCCGGAAAGTGCGACCCAACGGAACGGTCCTTTGCCCTCGCAGAACAACGGTCGGATATACTCTGGGACGAACCCCGGAATGCGAAAGGCATCGTCGACACCCGCATCGAACGCGACCGTGCGAATGTTGTTGCCGTAGTCGAAGGTGACCGCACCGAGCTCCTGCAGGGCACGCATTGCCCGTACATGCGCGACGACCGACGCCGTCGCGCGCGCGATATACTCGTCGGGATCGGCTGCCCGCAGTTCGGCGGCGTCCGCCAGCGTCATGCCGGCCGGCAGATAGCCAACGAGCATGTCGTGCGCACTAGTCTGATCGGTGAGCACGTCGGGAACGATGCCGCGACGTACCATCTCGGGCAACACTTCGGCGGCGTTTGCACACAGGCCAACTGACAACCCGACACGTTGAGTCTGCGCTTCACGCAACCAGGCAAGCGCTTCATCGAGCGAATACGTCATGCGATCGCAGTACCGCGTGTCGATGCGCTTCTGAATACGCGTGGGATCGACTTCAATGCCGAGTACCGCGGCGCCGTGCATTGCAGCAGCGAGTGGTTGCGCGCCGCCCATGCCACCCAGTCCGGCGGTGACCACGAGCCGACCATCCAGTGTTCCGTCGAAGTGGCGGGTGGCCACTGCACCAAAGGTTTCATACGTGCCCTGCACAATGCCCTGCGACCCGATGTAGATCCACGAACCGGCCGTCATCTGGCCGTACATCGTAAGGCCAAGCGTTTCGAGACGGCGAAATTCCTTCCACGTCGCCCAGCGTCCGACAAGATTGCCATTCGCAATGAGCACACGCGGCGCTTCGGAGTGCGTTCGAAAGACGGCGACCGGTTTTCCGCTTTGCACGAGCAGCGTTTCGTCATCAGCCAGCGTGCGTAGCGTGCGCACGATTGCGTCGTATGCATCCCAGGAGCGCGCGGCGCGGCCGGTGCCTCCGTACACGACAAGATCGTCTGGACGTTCCGCGACTTCCGCGTCGAGATTGTTCATCAACATGCGCAGTGCCGCTTCCTGCTCCCACCCCTTGCACGACATCACGGTGCCGCGAGGCGCGCGCACGGGCCGCGGCCCGCTTGGCTCGCGCGTTGCACTGGGCTGCGCAGGCGCTGTCATTGCTGACCTGGCGATCGTCATTGGTGCAGCGCCTCGACGACCGGATCGAGCACACCCGCGGCCAATGCGTCGGCCAAGCGGACGATATCAGGTGAAGGCGGGCGATCACCTTGGGACCTGGCGACGAACTGCCGGATGATCGCGTGCGCCTGTTCAAGGGTCGCCGTCGTTCGGAGCGGGCGCCGATATTCGATGCCTTCGGCTGCGACGATGAGTTCGATGGCAAGAACATGGCGCAGGTTCCGAACGGAACGACGGAGCTTCACCGCCGCACCCATCGCCATCGGTACAACGTCCTCCTTGTTGCCGTCAGTCGGAATCGAGTCGACGCTTGCCGGATGGGCGAGCATCTTGCACTCGCTCGCCAACGCGGCCGCTGTCACCTGCGCCATCATGAATCCCGATTCGAGCCCTGGTGTGCCCGCGAGAAACGGCGGCAGTCCCTGATTGAAGTCGGGGTGTACGACGCGATCGGTCCGACGTTCGCTGATGACGGCGAGGTTGGCGCAGATGATCGCAAGCACATCGGCAGAAAGTCCGACAGCCTGTCCGTGGAAGTTGCCACCGCTCAACAGCTCTCCGGACTCCAGCACCAAAGGGTTGTCGGTCGCTGCATTCAGTTCGCGTTCGATCATCCCGCGCGCGAATTGCAGCGCATCGAGGGCGGGCCCGTGGACCTGCGGCGCGCAACGCAAGGCGTAGGCATCTTGTACGCGTGGATCATCCAGCCGATGCGAATCACGAATTTCACTACCCGCCAGCAATGCACGCAGCAGCGCTGCCGACGTTCGCTGGCCGTTCTGACCACGCGCATCCTGAATGCGGGCGTCATACGCGTCCGGCGTACCAAGCAATGCTTCGAGGCTGAGTGCCGTCGCGACATGCGACGCGCGCCAGAGCCGCTCGAGCTCCGCGTAGGCGAGTGCCGCGATGGCGGTATGCGCTTGCGTGCCGTTGATGAGTGCAAGTCCTTCCTTTGCTTCGAGTACCACAGGCGCGACACCCAGCCGCTCGAACAGGGCCATCGCCTCGTAGGACACGCCATGCTGTACCACACTGCCTTCGCCGATGAGCGCGAGGGCAAGGTGAGCGAGCGGCGCAAGATCACCACTCGCGCCTACGCTTCCCTGCTCCGGTACGATTGGCCAGATGCCGGCGTTGAGCATGGCGAGCAACGAGTCCACCACCGTGGGACGGGCACCCGCGAATCCTGTCGCAAGCACATTGCTGCGCAGCAGCATCATCGCGCGCACCTCGCGTTCCGGCATCGCATCGCCAACACCCGCCGCATGACTGCGCACCAGGTTACGCTGCAGCGCCTGCAACTGCGCGTTTGGAATCGTGACTTCGGACAACTTGCCAAAGCCTGTGTTGATCCCGTACACAGGCACACCGGCCGCCACGGCGCGGTCGACCACGGCGCGCGTTGTCGTCATCCGTTCACGAGCCGCTGGCGCCAGCGCTACCGTCTGCTTCAAGTCGGCGACGGCGACAACGTCTTCAATGCGAAGGGAGCGACCATCGAGCTGCAGCGTTGTCACCTGGCTCGCCCTGTTGTGAAGGTCAGAAGCTGCTCTGTCGATAGGTCTGCCGGTCATAGTTGAACTTCAACTCCGGCTGTGCCTTGAGTGCAATGAAGAAGTTGAATGAGAAGTTACCGTTCGGCGCCTGTGTGAATGCGAAGACGGCATTCCAGTCGTGCAATTGACGTTGCAGCCCAACCTGCTGGCTCGCAAACCGATTGCGCTCCACATCGTACTGTGTCGACCACTGCGCCGACCAATTCTGCGTGATGCTGAAGGTGAGCGCCGAGGTGACGTTTTGCGTCGCCGGTGAGATGAACACCGGCGCGCCGATTGCGCTCTGGCCGGTCGTCAACCCGGTCGCGGGTGAGTTCTGCGCCTGGAAGATGCAATTGTCGTACGCTGCAAGCCCAAATATTTTTTGCGATTGGCAAAGGGCGGACGGATCGTTTCTGATCTGCGTGCCGCCGCGCGGTAGTCGCTGCCGGGCCGCATTGTATTGCAAATTGAGGCTCCAGCCGTTCCCTGTCGGAATTCCGAGCTGACTGCCGCGCATACTTCCGCCGGCTGCATTCATCTGTCGCGACTGCGCGGCGATATTCTGCTCATTCGCATCGACTACACGATTGGGATCTCTCGACGGTGCTTCGAGCGGCGTGCCCTTTCCGAGAAGGCGACCCAGCATCGCGAATATCCCCGACCGGCCGTTCAGCGAGAAGGTGACGCCGACATCGGTGCGATACGGACTGAACGTCGCCGTATCGGACAAAGGATCACCTTGAAAGAGCTCGTAGGACGTGCGGAAGTCGAGCCCGGGCAAAAGATCAGTGCGGCCCGAAATCGAGAACGTGCGATCGGTGAATCCCTTGCCGGTCGAATCGGCGCGGGCGAAGTCGTAGGTCAATGGCGAGAATTGCAACGACAGCAAGGTCAGCTTACGAAGGTTCTTGTCGGCGTCGCCGCCCTTGGCCACAATCGCTTCTTCATCGCCGCCGCCCGCCAAGCTCCCGCTCTCCACGCCCCTGCTTGCCGCGCCCGTATCGACCGGTTGCGTGCTGCCGCGAATCTTCGCTTCGAAGACGGTGTTGAAACCGAGCTGAACGCGATTCTGCACGAGCGATCCAAGGTACCCTACGCGCGTGCGGCCAAGCGCTTCAAGATATTTGTCGCTGACCGTCGCCTTCGGAGAATAGCTGTAGCTCAGCTGAGGAGCGATGGAGTGACGGAAGCGCGCAATTGGCCCAAGGCCGGGAAACTGCGCATACAGCGTGGGCGAGGCCCCGATCGCGTAGCTCAGCCGTTTGGCCTGCATTACCCATTGGCCTCCACTGCGCTCGGTGCGCACAAACAACCCTGACGCCCCATCGACGTTCTGCACGGAAACAGACGGCGACACATTCCAACTTCCCTGAAAGAATCGCGGCAAATTGAACGAAGTGGTCCAGTCAGCACTCGTTTCAAATGTACGTGCAAAGATGCGGATGGCGCGAATGGATGTGTCGCGCACACCAATGATTTCGCGCTGCTCGGGATAGTTGCGATACTGTTCGTTGACGCTGAACGAGTTTTGCCAGATAAAATCGCCCAGCTTGAGCGGAGTATCGAAGCGAAACGTCATGTTGCGTCTGTCCGCACGAAAGCGTGAGCTGTCGATCAGCCCATCGGCACGAGGATTGTAGACGAAGGGAAATTGCAAGCCTTGATCGATCCGCTCACTCTTGGAAACTGAAAGCTGCAGCGCAGGCGTCCACGTGAATCGCTCGCCGCCGAGTGAGCCGGTAGTGATGTTGAGCGAGGGGAAATCCATGTCGACCTGCGTACGTCCCGGGTACTGCACGCGCGAGCCACCCATGTTGATCTGCGCCGGCCCGATTTTGGTCTGATAGCTGAGCTGCGACCGGATTGTGGCGTTGGCCGCGACCGGATTGATTGTCGTCGCCCGCTGCAGTGTGGTGCTTTGTACCCAGTTCAGTCGCGCGGTGAGGCGCGTCTGCTTGGAGAAGTCCTGATTGTGATTCCAGGTGATTGACGTATTCGACGTACCGTTGCGTTGCGCGAGATAGGAGACTGCCGTCTCACCGTTGATGAAACGGTTGAGCCACTTGTAGCGATACTCGACGTTGCTGCGCAAGAAACCAGGATCGTTCTCGGTCGCGCGTGCACCACTGCGCCAATCGAACGACGCCTCGGCGTTCATGTACTCGTTGATCGCAAAGAAGTAGCCCATGTTCTGCACGCTGCGGCGATACGATGGACTGTTTCGCAGCAGTTCGGCGATACCGAAGTTGGGTGTCAGCAACCCACTGCGCCGGCCACGACGGACATCCTGGAAAAAGAACGGAATCCAGAACACCGGCACTTCGCCGATGTACAGCACACCGGGGCGCGCAACCATCACATTCTCGGATATGAACTTCATATCCTTGGTCGTGAAATGGAAATGTGGCTCTTCGTGATCACAGTAGGTGAACGATCCGTTCTGTGCGAAGATGATGTGCTTTCCCGCGACCAAGGAATCGGTGAAGATCGAGCTGCGTTCAGCGCTCAGATACAACCGTTGCCCCGAGCTCACCGACGTGGCGAATGCGCCGGTCACGCCCTGCTTCGTATCGGTGTCGTAGTCGATGCGACCGCGCGCGATGAAGTCGTCAGCGTCCGCCTGTGTCGGATCACGCAGGATCACGGTGTCACCGGTGGCGACGACGCGCTTGGTCGAGTCGCTGTACGAGATCGTGTCGCCGATAAGCATCGTCAGATCACGCTTCACTGCGGCCGGCTTGCCGCGAAGCCGCAACTCCCGGGTGTGCGCGTCAAAGTGCACGACATCGCCCTGGTACTGCACCTGGCGATACCCTTTGCGCTCCAGCAGTTCACGCAGCGTCGAATCCGGCTGTGCCCA
>JAYUWD010000017.1:0-2543 GCA_043753735.1 Gemmatimonadaceae bacterium | reverse complement strand
GCGCATCCGTACTGGACGCTGCAGCGCGTCGCGAGCGCGCTGCGCACCGGGCCGCGATCGTCGCAGCCTCTCAGTGGGATCTCGACCGACACGCGCACCATCAAGCGCGGCGATCTCTTCGTCGCGCTGCGTGGCGAAAATCATGACGCGCACATGTTCCTTGCTCAAGCACGTGATGCAGGCGCGGCTGCCTTTGTGGTTGACGATCCCAGGTCTGTTGTGGGCCTCGGACTTCCTGCTTTTGTCGTCCCCGATACTCTGGTTGCGCTCGGCCAGCTGGCCACCGCTTGGCGACGCGCCTGGGGCCGCACAGTCATCGCCGTCGCTGGATCAAATGGAAAGACGAGCACGAAAGAACTGCTCAAAGCGGCGCTCGGTCGCACGTTTCTCGTCCATGCAACGGTGGGCAATCTCAACAATCTCATTGGCGTTCCGCTCACACTCCTGGCAATTCCATCTGACGCCGAAATCGCCGTCGTCGAGGTCGGTACGAACACACCGGGTGAGATCGCAAAGTTGCGCGCGATCTCCGAACCCGATGTGGCGGTACTCACCTCAATCGGGGAAGAGCATCTCGAAGGCCTCGGCGATCTCGCCGGTGTGTTGCGCGAGGAAGCAGATATCTTTGACGGCGTAGCACTGGCGATTGTGCCGAGTGTACATCCAGAGGTAGCCGAGATCGCATTGATACGTTCGCGTGCACTGTTGCGGGCGGGGCTTTCGTCCGCTGATGCAATGCCGGCCGACGTGGCGCCGTCAGCCTGGGGACTCGACAACGAAGGACGTCCATGGCTCGATGTCGACGGGACTCGCATCGCGCTGTCACTGCGCGGCGCCCATCAGGCGGCGAACGCGATGCTGGCCGTCGCGACAGCGCGCGCATGTGGAGTGCCGATCGCCGATGCCGCCGCCGGTATGGCGGCAATGCCAGTGCCAAGCATGCGCGGAGTGTGGGCGGTGTTGGGCGAAGCCGTGTTGATCAACGATGCCTACAATGCCAACCCCGCTTCGATGCGTGCCGCACTCGATCTGTTGTCCAGCGTGGGCGTCGGGCGGCCACGAGTCGCAATTCTTGGTACGATGCGTGAACTCGGCGTGAATGCACCGGCACACCATCGCGAAATTGCACAGGAAGCGCTGGCATCGAACGCGGCGCTGGTGGTCGGCGTCGGCGAGTTCGCGGACGCGCTATCGTCGATCGCGCCAAACGATCCACGTGTGATCGTCGCCGCAGAACTCGACGCGCTCTGGCCGCTACTTGAACCGCGGCTCGCTCGGAACGCCGTCATCCTTCTCAAGGCGTCGCGCGGCATGCGCCTCGAACGCCTCGTCCCAATACTTACGGCCTGGGCGACTGCATAGTGCTCTACGCGTTGCTTCAACCCTTCGCGCGCGACCTGCGCCTGCTCAACCTCCTGAACTACATCACGTTCAGGTCGGCGGCGGCGTTCGTGACTGCGCTGCTCGTCTCGTTCATCTTCGGACCGATCATCATCAATCGCCTGCGCAAAATGGCAGTGCATCAGATCGTCCGCGAAGGAACGCCGGACTCGCACGCGAAGAAAGGGACGACACCCACAATGGGTGGATTGATCATACTTGTCGCATCGGTCCTACCCGTGTTGCTCTGGGGCCGACTCAACAATCATTACGTGCAGTTGGCGGTAGCGGTGATGCTCTGGATGGGTGGCATCGGGTTTCTCGATGACTATCTCAAACTCAAGCAGAAGCGCGAGGGAAAGAAGAACGAAGGATTGGTGGAGCGATACAAACTCGCAGGGCAGGTGACATGCGGTATCGGACTCGGCCTCATTCTCTGGCTGTCTCCGCTGTCCACGCTGCCGGGCGCATCAACGACAGTGCCGTTCTTCAAATACATCCTGCTTCTGCCGCCGATGGCGTCGCTCGCTTGGTTGTATGTGCCGTTCGTAACGTTCATCCTCACCGGCACGAGCAACGCGGTGAATCTGACTGACGGATTGGACGGACTCGCAGCCGGACTTGTGGCAATCGCCGTGCTGACACTTGGACTCTTTGCGTATCTCATCGGTCGAGTCGATACGAGCGCCTATCTGCAGCTGTTCTATCTGCGAGGCGCCGGCGAACTGACGATCTTCTGCGCGGCGGTCGTAGGAGCGTGCATTGGATTTCTTTGGTACAATGCGCACCCGGCCCAGGTATTCATGGGAGATACGGGCGCGCTGGCGCTCGGCGGTGCGGTGGGTGCCATCGCCATTCTGCTCAAAAGTGAGTTCCTGCTGCTCATCGTCGGATTTGTCTTCTTTGCCGAAACGGTGTCAGTGATTTTGCAACGCGGCGTTTTCAAGTATCGACGCAATCGGTTCGGCCTCGAGTATGCCCAAACGCACCGTGTCTTCAAGCGCGCACCGCTGCACCATCATTTCGAGATGTCAGGTTGGCCTGAAACTCAGGTCGTGGTGCGTTTCTGGATCGTCGGTGTGTTGTGCGCGATAATTGCGCTCAGCACGTTGAAGTTGCGTTAGCATGCTCGGCACCGTTTTGAACGCCACAGCGAGGTGCCC
>JAYUWD010000016.1:0-2544 GCA_043753735.1 Gemmatimonadaceae bacterium | reverse complement strand
CGGGCGCATACATCTGCGGCGAAGAAACGGCGCTCATGAACTCGCTGGAAGGGCGCCGCGGCAATCCTCGCATCAAGCCGCCCTTTCCAGCAGTGGCTGGATTGTTCGGTCGCCCGACGACGATCAACAATGTGGAGACGCTGGCGACCGTTCCGTACATCATCAAGAACGGCGCTGAGTGGTACAAGCAGTTCGGTCGTCCCGATAATCCAAAGAGCATCGGCACGAAGTTGTTTTCGGTGTGCGGCAACATCACGCGCCCCGGCAACTACGAGGTTGCGCTCGGATTTCCGTTCAAAGATTTTTTGTATGACTTGTGCGGCGGACCACTGCCCGGTCGCGAGATCAAGGCCGTCATCCCCGGTGGATCGTCAGTGCCGATTCTCACACGCGAAGAATCCGAAGCGGCCATCATGGACTACGAGGGCTTCGCTGCGGCCGGCACGTTGCTTGGCTCCGGCGGTGTGATCGTATTTGACGACAGGCAGGACATGGTTCGGCAGATCGCGCGTCTTGTGCGTTTCTACGCGCATGAAAGCTGCGCGCAGTGCACTCAGTGCCGAGAGGGAACCGCATGGTCGTTGCGGATCATGGAGCGCATTCGCGACGGCGACGGCACGACGGAAGATTTCGACACGCTGCTTTCGATCGCTGACAACATGACCGGCAAGACGATTTGCGTGCTCAGCGATTCATGTGCGACACCGATCGTGTCTGGTCTCAAGAAATTTCGAGGGGAGTTCGAAGCAAAGATCGTCGCCAACCGTTCCATGGTCGCCGTTCCCGGGGCGTTCCGCGCCTCTGCCGCGTGAGCGTGCACCATGGCTGAAACATTTTCCACCGTGACCGGCGACGTAGCGAACAAGGCGGCGCACATCGTGCCCAGCATTGTGAAGATGGTCAACCTGACCATCGAAGGGCGCCCCGTTTCGGTCCCCGACGGCACATCGATTCTCGAAGCGGCGAAGGTGGCCGGCGTGCTGATTCCGCACTACTGCTACCACCCGGGATTGCCCGTTGCCGGTGTGTGTCGCATGTGCCTGGTCGAGGTGGAGAAGCTTCCAAAGCTCGCGCCCTCCTGTGCAACGATCGTTGGTGAAGGGCACGTGGTGCATGTGCACTCGCCCAAGGCGCTCGAAGCCCGCAAGGGCGTGCTCGAATTTCTGCTCATCAATCATCCGCTCGACTGTCCGATCTGCGATCAGTCGGGCGAGTGTGAGTTGCAGGACTACACCTTTGCCGAAGGGCGTGCCGATTCGCGTTATCGCGAGCCAAAGCGCTTCAATCCGGTCGAAGATTTTGGCGGCGACGTATTGTACGTGCAGAATCGCTGCATTCTTTGCACGCGCTGTGTCCGTTTCATGGGCGATATCGCGCACGATCCGGTGCTCAATGTGTCCGAGCGTGGCGATCGCGCGTACATCGGAAAGGCCGAGGGACACGACCTCACCAATCCGTGGGCCGGCAATGTCGTCGATCTGTGTCCTGTCGGCGCGCTGCTATCCAAGGACTTTCTGAACAAGGCGCGATCGTGGGAACTGGATCGCGCGCCCTCGGTGTGCACCGGCTGCAGTCAGGGGTGCAACATCGTTGTCGAGACGCGTGACAATGTCGTGGTGCGCATGCGTCCACGTCCCAACGACGCGGTAAATCAGTTTTACATGTGCGAAGTTGGCCGTGCTGGTTATCGCGAATTCAACCGACGAGACCGCGCTGAGCAGCCAATGATTCGCAACGGGCATGCGCTTGCAATTGCGGATTGGGAAGATGCAATCGCTGCTGCGTCGCGCACACTTACGGGCAAGCGGGTGGTTGTTTTCGCATCACCAAACCTTTCTAACGAAGCACTCTTTTTGCTTGAGCGGCTGGTCGCGCTTTCGAACGGTGAAGGCGTGTTTCGCGTGGAGATGGGATCGGAGTTCGCGCTGCCCGGCGCGCCGGATCTGGCGCTACGTGCAGAACGGGGAGCCAATGCAACTGGGGCACGATTGTTCGGTTTTGCCCAGCTGTCGGCGTCGCGCTTGCCACTGCAACAGGGCGACGCACTGCTCATTGTGGGCGAACAGCTCGATGGCATTGACGGGGCGGACCTCGATCGCGCTTCAACCATCGTTCATGTCGGTACGACTCTGCCCGATGTGCTTGCGGCGCGAGTGCATGTCCTCTTGCCGATGGCAAACATCCCTGAGGAAGAAGGAACGCTGACGAATTTGCGTGGCCGCGTGCAGCGTTTCATGCAGGCCAAAGCTGCGCCGGGCGTTGCGCGGCCAAGTTGGTACGTGTTGGCCGATCTGTTGGCAGCGATGGGTGGCGAAGGTCGGTACTTCGCGCCGGCCGATGTGTTCGATGCCATGAGTGCCACGCATGCTTCATTCGCTACGCTCGACTACGACTCGCTTGGGCTTTACGGTCTGCCGATTCTTGCTGAGAGTTCGGTGACGGCCGGGGCCGGAGCATGATGACGATGTCATTGCTGGCAGCGATCGATCTCACGGGTTGGTTCCCGAAAAGCGATCCGCAAAGCGCGCCGACGGCGATCGGGAC
>JAYUWD010000015.1:0-7850 GCA_043753735.1 Gemmatimonadaceae bacterium | reverse complement strand
GCGACTTGGCGCGACTTGCTCAAATCGATCGGAAAGTCATCGGGCCGCGATTTGACGTTGTGGGGCAAGCAATGGATCCTGCGCCCGGGTATGCCCGTTGTCGAGCAACAGTTGACGGTCAAGAATGGACGAGTTGCACGCTTCGCACTCGTGCAACGCCCGGCCCAGCCTGCGCTTTCGGGACGTGGCGCGTGGCCGCTCAAGATGCAGCTCTTGATGTACTACGACGACGGCCGCGCGCCGGTGCGATTGCCCATACTGCTCGATCGCGACACAACCATCGTCGCTGCGGCCGTGGGCAAACGCGCCCCGGCGTTTGTCTTTGCAAATGATGGCGACTACGGCTACGCGCTTGTACTTCCCGACAGCGCGAGCGTGCGCTGGCTCGAGCAAGGCATTGGCACGGTAAAAGATGATTTTCAGCGCGCGATGCTCTGGGGTGCGCTGTGGGATCTCGTGCGCGAAGCGCGACTTTCGCCCGCGCGTTACGCGTCGATCGCATTGCGTGAGCTGCCGCGCGAGCGCGATGAACAGATCGCCGGAAGTCTCGTCGGTCGCATCACGACCGCACTCACGCGCTACACCGATGGCGATGCCGGCGACAGCGTGCGCGCGCGGGCGGAGTCGGTGTTTCTCGCTGGAGCGGCAGACACGACCCGTTCGTATGGGCAACGCAAGTCGCAACTCGACGCCGTGATCGGACTGGCGCGCGACTCAACGTTGCTTGCGCTTCTTGATGACTGGCTCGGCGCAAATGTTGCGGCTGAGTTGCCACTCCGCCCGCCCACGCGGTGGTCGATTGTCACGCGCCTTGTTGCCCGCAATGCGCCAACGGCCGATGCGCGGCTCGTCGCCGAGGTCAGACGCGATTCCACGAGCGAAGGCAAACGACAGGCCTTCGTGGCGGAGGCGGCGCGTCCGACCGCATTGAACAAGCAGCAATACTTCACGCGGTGGTTCGCCGATCAGGAGCTGAACGAGGAGTGGGTGACCACCAGCCTTCGCGCATTCCACGATCCGGATCGCGCCGAGTTGACGCGTGCTTACTTAATGCCCGCGCTTGATACGCTGCCGTGGATTCAGCAGAACCGCCGGATTTTTTTCCTTGGCAGCTGGCTCGGCGCGACCATCGGCGGGCAGAGCAGCGCCGAATCTCTGGCTGACATCGATCGCTGGCTTGCGGCGCATCCCGTGCTTGCGGCGGACTTGCGGCAGAAGATCCTGCAGGCGCGGGATGAACTGGAGCGGACCGTCGCGATCCGCCGCGCCTTCAGCAAAGGGACCATGTGATCCCCGTTTTTCGCCGATAGTCCCAACAGATCAGCTGGTATCGCGATTGTAACGGTGACGTAAACTGGTTTGACGTTGTTCGTGACATAGTTTGCTGCATCGTCATCGACCGGTTTTTGTACGGATTCGCTTCGTCCCGCGTTTCGTACCGATTCAAGAGCCGAATCGACGAGGTTCAGTTGTGGTTCAATTTTCCTCCGCTCCCCTCCTTCGGAGACCCTTTATGGGCAGGCTTTTCAAGTTTGTAGCCGCTGCCGCCATCGTCGCTGTCATGCCGCTCGTCGCGGAAGCACAGTCCCGTGATGTCACGGGCAAAGTGACGCAGGTCGGCACCGGTCAGCCAATTCAGGACGTAACAATCACCATCGTCGGTCAACAGGTTGGCACTCGAACCAATGATCGCGGTGAATACCGCCTGCGCATCCCGGCCGGTGAAGCGCTGATTCTCGCTCGCCAGCTTGGATTCAAGCGCCAGACCATCCGCCTCGCGGCGACCGAAACCAGCGCCAACTTTGTACTCGAGCGCGACGTTTTGCAGCTTGAAGGCGTCACCGTGACCGGTGCTGCCACCGTTGTCGATCGCAAGTCCGCCGCCACGGCCGTCTCGACGGTCAGCGCACAGGAATTGAATCGCGTCCCCGCCCGCTCGGTCGAAAGCAACCTCGCCGGCAAGGTGGCCGGTGCCCGCATGTTTGAAAACAGCGGCGCTCCAGGTGGCGGTGCACAAATTCAGATCCGTGGCGCCACGTCGGTGCTCGGTCAGGGCGATCCGCTGTATGTGGTTGACGGCATCATCATCTCCAACGCGTCAATTTCGTCCGGCGCCAGCTCGGTTACCCGCGCTTCGGGCTCGACGGGTTCCAGCCAGGACCAGGTCGTCAACCGTCTTGCCGACCTGAATCCGAACGATATCGAGAGCATCGAAGTGCTCAAGTCGGCGGCTGCGTCGGCCATCTACGGCTCGCGTGCAACGAACGGCGTTGTTGTGATCACCACCAAGCGCGGCAAACAGGGGCGCGCAACCTGGAACGTCACCCAGCGCGTCGGCACGCAAGAGCAGCAGAAGAATCTGTCGTCGCGGCGCTATACAACGTTTGCCGAGGTCTACGATCCGTCCAAGGGAATCGACTGGACCGGCGGCGCGGTCGGGCTCGCGGCGGCGAAAACTGCGTGCAACCCCAACTGCCCCTTCTATGACTGGCAGGGACAGCTCTACGGTCGCACCTCTCCGTCCTTTGAGACATTGCTTTCGGCATCGGGCGGCGTGAACAACACGCGCTTCTTTGCCTCGCTCAATGATCGCCAGGAATCGGGCATCATGATCAACACGGGCGCCCGTCGCACCGGCGCCCGCATCAATCTCGATCAGACGCTCGGCACCAAGGTGACGATCAGCGCCGGTCTCGATGTCACCCGCAACTACTTCCAGCGCGGCGTCGGTGGTAACGACAACTCCGGTACGAGCCCGATCTACACTTTCGGTTACTCGCCCGCGATCATCGATCTTCGCGCCATTGACCCGCTCACCGGTCGCCCCGTTTCGATGCCGTTCAACGGCGCTGGTTCCGGCACGTCCAACCCGTTCGACGTGCTCAACGAACTGGTCAACACGGAAAACGTGTGGCGGCAAGCCGGCAACGTGCGCGCCAGCTACACGCCGATCGCTACCGGGCACAACTCGGTTCAGCTTTCGTACTTGGCCGGCGTGGACCGTTTCCAGCAGGAAGGCTACCAGTACTCGCCCAACTACCTGCAATACGAGCCCGCCGACAACTTTCTTGGCACGGCCAACCAGGTGAACGCGTCCAGCTTCCAGATGAATCAAGGGCTGAACGCGGTGTGGACGTTTACGCTTGGCAGCAAGTGGCTGACGTCGGCGACCACGTCTGTCGGAGGCTCGTACGAACAGCAGCTTGTGAACACGTACTCGCTGCGTGGTCGTGGGTTGCTCCCGACCGTGAAACTTCCGGTCAATGCGACCGACCTCGCGGTCACGAGTTTCCGGACCGAGTTCCGCGACCAGTCCTACTATGTGAATGAGCAGTTGCTTGGACTGAACGACAAGTTGGCGATCAACGGCGGATTCCGTGCCGACCGCTCAAGTGCGAACGGCGATCGCAAACAGTTCTACGTCTTTCCGAAAGTGTCGGGGTCGTACCGCTTCTCGAAGCCGTTCACCGACAAGATCGACGATATCAAATTCCGCGTCGCGGTCGGCCAGTCGGGCAACCGTCCGCGCTTTGCCGATCGTGACATTTTGTACGCCAACGGTGGCCTCATTGGCGGCAACACGTCGCTCGTCTCGAACGGCACGCTCGGAAATACCGGGATCAAGCCGGAAACGATGAACGAGACCGAGTACGGCACCGACATCACGTTGTTCGGATCTCGGTTGAACCTTGAGCTGACACGTTACCAGCGCCGGATCACCAATCTGTTGCTCACGTTCCCACTGCCGCCGTCGTCGGGGCTTGGCAACCAGATCATCAACGGCGGGCAGCTTTCCGTGCAGGGCAACGAAGCGGTCCTTTCTGCGGTACCGTTCCGCAGGGGCTCGTTCGAGTGGTCAACACGCTTGATTTATAACGCGAACGTCCAGCGCGTCGACAACATCCCGGTGCCCTCATTCGCGGTTCCCGGCTCGTTCGGCGCGACATACGGCCGTAACCGCATTGCCGCGAACACGCGCTCCACGCTCATCTGGGGCAACGCCCCGCTTGGTGTCGACGCCACTGGCAAGCCAGTTGTCCGCGATACGATCCTGTTTGACTCGAACCCGGTCCACACGACCACGCTCAACAACGACTTTTCGTGGAAGAAGCTCAACCTTTCCTTCTTGCTCGACTGGCGGAACGGTGGCTCCGTGTCAAACATGACGAACAATCTGTTCGACGAAGGCGGCCAAGCGCGTGACTACGTGGCGTTGGGCGAGCAGCGGTACAAGACCTTCGCCGAAGGGGACATTCGCCCGTATGTCCAGAAGGGCACGTATGTCAAGCTGCGCGAAGTGACGCTCAATTATTCGGCACCGGATTCATGGGCCAAGAAGATTCCGGGCGCCAACAGCCTTCGTTTCAATTTGAGCGGGCGTAACCTCAAGTTGTGGTCCAAGTATTGGAGCTACGACCCGGAGTTCAGCAACTTCGGCAACTCGAACTTCAATCGCTTCATCGATCTCGCGCCGTTCCCGGCGAGCCGTCAGTACTTCTTCAGCATCGACGTGGGTTTCTGACCCATGACGACGACTTCCATGAGGAAATCCGTGAGCTTTTCGCGCACACTCGGACTGTCGCTGGCTGCCGTGGCAATCGCCGCCTGCAGCAGCGACCGGCTCGAGATCACCAATCCGAACACGCCGACGGTGGTAGCGGCCAGCGCCGATCCTCAGGCGCTTCAACTACAGGCCACCGGTTTGCTCCGCCAGCTTCGCAACGGTCGCGGTGCATACATCTTCGACTTCGGTCGCTTTGGTCGCGAGCTGTACATCTACACGCCACAGGAAGGCCGTAACACCTCGGCTTACCTGCAGGGAATCACCGGCGCGAACAAGCTTGACCCTTCCGGTTTTGCGATTGGCCAATGGGGCGGGCCTTACGGCAATCTGCGCGACATCTTCAACCTGAAGAATTCGGTCGCGGCGTCGGCCACGCTCAGCGCCGCGCAGAAAAGTGCAGCTTCTGGCTTTGCCAAAACGCTCGAGGGCTTCGAACTGCTGACAATCGCCGCGAGCCGCGATACTCTCGGCGGGGTCACGGAGATCAGGCAGAACGCCTCGGACATCGCACCGTTCGTGTCCCGCGACTCGCTGTACAAGTACATCCTCAACACGCTTGACGAAGGGAACGCGGCACTCACGGCGGGTGGCGCTGCATTCCCATTCACCCTGCATGCGGGCTTCGCCGGGTTCAACACTCCGAGCACGTTCGCCAGGTTCAACCGCGCGGTTGCGGGCAAGGCAGCCGCGTACTACGCAACGTCTGGTGGCGGCGCGGCCGCGTGGCAGCGGTCACTGGCGGCACTGAGCGCTTCGTTCATGAACACCGGCGCCACCAGCCGCGCCGAACTCGATGCAGGCCCATTTCATCCCTATTCGGGTGCAGCTGGCGATTCGCCGAATCCGTTCTTCAGCAACTCGGCTGACTTGTTCCTGCACCCGTCCACTGCCATCGATGCGCCCCTCAAGGCCGACGGTACGCTGGACAATCGCTACCTCGCGAAGGTGAAGACCAAAGGGTCGCGCGGCCCGCCAGCCGGCGTCACCGGAATTGCTTCGACGCTTGGTTATGTGCCCGATGCCATAATCTCGGGGTCGATCTCGATCATCCGTAATGAAGAACTTCTTCTGCTCCGCGCAGAAGGGCTCCTCGCGACGGCTGACAAGGCTGGTGCGATCGCGATCATCAACCAGATCCGCGTGAACTCGGGCGGGCTGGCTCCGACAACGGTCACCACGGCATCATCGGACGCCGCAGTGTTGACAGAGCTGCTGCGCCAGAAGCGCTACTCGCTCCTGTTGGAAGGTTCACGTTGGGTTGACGCTCGTCGCTACAACCTGCTCAGCACGTTGCCGCTCGACGCATCGAACCACTTTGTGGCTCGGGTGATGCCCGTTCCGCAGGCGGAGTGCCTTGTGCGCGTGGGCAAGGCGGCATCGTTGGCGGGACCGGGCTGCTAATCGAAGGACATCGAACTGGCGACTGAGATTGGTGAACAAACTCAGTTGCCAGTTTGCAGTTCGAGTTTCGAGTTACAAATGGACAAGAAAAGGCCCCGCGCAAATTGCGCGGGGCCTTTTTTATGCCCGGATTTGCCCACCCGCGAGCAGTGTCTGCCACTCGTAACTCGAACTCACCACTCAAAACTTGTGTCTTAAACTCCAATGCCGCGACTTCAAAAAATGCTCTCTGTCTAGTACCCGTCTCTCGTCCACACCAGGATCATCCCGCATCTCCGGTCTGCCCCGCCAAACTGCGATGGCGCAGTCGCTGCACCTGAATACACCTCGATCCCCGAAATCGACCTGGGTGACGGCAGCAAATCGAGATTGAAGAAACGCGGCATCACGATACCATCGAGAAATATCTGCATCGCGCATGCACCCGAACCTTCACCACCGACACTGTTGCCTTCGCGCCGGGAAAGTGCGACCGTGCCGGCGAATTGCGAATCGGAAAGACGCGAGACTTCGATGCCGCGAAGGTTGCGAAGGAAATCGGCGGTTTCGCGCGAACCTCGCTTGTCGATATCCTCCTGCGTGATGAACTGCCCAATCCCCTGCATGCGGCGACCTTCGAACTCCGCCATTCGCAATGATACGCGACGTTCCTTGATACGTACCGTATCCATCAGGTTGGCCGAACGCAGCAACGTGTACGACAGTCGCAGCGTGTCGTCGGATGGCACCTGAATGATCCCCGATGTCGGCGCGTAGCCAATTCGGCGCGCGATGAGCAGATACTGCCCGGGCGGCACCTGCAGCATGCGGAATCGTCCGTTGTCCGATGTGACCAAGCGCGCGTCGATGCCCACCACGGAGATCGAAGATGAGCCGAGTGGGTTGAGAAGCGTGTCGGTAACCAAGCCATCAATCACGCCGTACGCGCTCGGCTTTCTCTCGGCTTCGGCAGCGGCGCGGTCGCGTATGCCGGTAGTGCGCTGCGCGAGCGCAGGGGTCGTGACAAGGGCGACCGCTGCTAGTGCCGTACCGAGCGCCGCGCGAAGTCCGAACGACGGCGCAAGCCTGGACGGCGCGGTCGCGGAGATCAGGTATCGTTTGATAAAAACTCGCATGGTGAAAGATATCCGCCTTGGATCGTAGACACACAGCTTTCCGTGATACCCCCGAGCCTCACCCTCGTTCTGCTCAGCGGGCGCATGACAGTCGGGGCGAGTGCAGACGCACGCTGTTTTCCTGACGTCGCTGCCGAGTGGGAAAGTTCAGTTTCTTAAGCGAAACGCTTGTCGGTACTATGGCTTAACGCGAGTCGATGAGCGGCCGGCCGAGCGCGGTGAGCAAGAGAAGCAGCAGCATCACAGCTCCACCTCCCAGCTCACGACGTCACCGATGTTGATCTCGCCGTCGTCCAGCACGACTGCGAACGCGCCGCCACCCCACTCGGGTCGCATGACGGCCTGCAACCCGTCATGCACTTCGTCCATCTGATGACAGGGCTTTGTCTCGCCCGCGATGCGCAGTCGCACGGCCCCAATACGCAAAATTTTTCCGCGCGAGTTAGCGAGCGGACAATCGCGTACGAGCAGGTTCGCTCGGCGGCGCGATGGGTGAATGGCCCGGTCGGGTTCGGTCAACCCAAGTGCAATCATGTGCGCTGCCCATCGCTCCTGCTCGATGATCGTGACCTGCCGACGGCCGCCCTGGTTTGCGTTGCCAACAAGACCCCGATCAGCGCGAACGCTTGCTGACGGTTTCGGGTCCATCGGACCAAGCTTTGCGCGTTTGATCCAGATCTGTTCGAGCGTGCCGGTCATGTGGATCTGATTTAGTGAATTCTTGCAACGCCGGCTGGCTTACCCGCCGAGCGACGGACTCCACGAGCCCA
>JAYUWD010000014.1:0-2557 GCA_043753735.1 Gemmatimonadaceae bacterium | reverse complement strand
GGCACCTTCGTCATTGCATCTATCTCGGCGGTCTCGTTCCCGAAGGCGACGGCGTTTCGCGGCACCTGCAAAGTCGCGGCGAAACGGGCGCGATTCTGCGCGGGGGTCTGCCCACCACAGAATTCCGCGCCGGTCCCATTGTCGGCTCGGGCTCGGCGTCCTTTGAAATGGTCCGCTATCTGACCGAGCGATTGCCGTTCATGATCGCTCCCAAGTGGATAATGAACGAAGTGCAACCAATCGCCGTGCGCGATGTGCTGACATATCTTATGGCAGCGCGCGATCAGGAGCCGAGTGGGATTGTAGAGATCGGTGGCGCAGATCGCTTGTCGTTTCGCGATATGTTGCAAGGGTACGCCGCGGTGCGCGGACTGCGTCGGACCATCATTCCCGTGCCCGTGCTGGCCCCGGCACTCGCCGCGCTCTGGATCGATCGCATCACCCCGATCCCACGTCGCCTCGCGGAACCGCTCGTGGAAGGAATCGCGCACCCGGTGCTCGCGGACACGGCCAAGGCGCAAATGCTGTTCCCCGACATCCACCCCATGCATTACAAGCAGGCGGTAGAGCGGGCGTTGACACGATTGAACAGTCACGCCGTCGAATCACGATGGAGTGACGCACTCAACGACGATGAATCGTACGAATTGCGTGACCGGGAAGGGGTGCTCGAGGAAACCCGCTCGATCTACGTGGAGGCACAGCCCGATCAGGTGTTCCGCGCCTTTTGCCGGCTGGGAGGAGAGCAGGGTTGGTTGGCGTACAACATTCTCTGGCGGATTCGCGGCTTCATCGATCGGCTTGTTGGCGGACCTGGACTTCGTCGGGGACGGCGGGATCCAGCATGGCTCCATCTTGGGGATGCAGTCGACTTCTGGCGGGTGGAGATGGTCGAACGTCCGCGATTGCTGCGATTGCGCGCGGAAATGAAGGTGCCGGGACGAGCGTGGTTACAATTCACTGCCGTGCCCGAAGGCAACGGCACACGCTTGATTCAAACGGCGCTGTTCGCTCCACGTGGTTTGTCGGGGCTACTTTATTGGTACGCGATGATTCCCGCACACCTTTTCATTTTCGGCGACATGGCCAAGGCTGTCGCGCGGCTCGCACTCCAGGAGCCGCTGACCGCCGTTGAGCCGCGACTGGGGGCGACAGCGTCGCCATGACGACTGAACTGATGCGTTTCGGTGGACTTGCATTGCTGGGCGCCCAGGTTGCGGCGTTGCTGGTGATACTCACGCGGCTTATGCCGGGTCGCACCCGGCGCCCCCCTGTAGAGCCACTCCTGACGCCCAATCGCGAAACCACGGTCTCGGTGATCGTTGCGACATTGAACGAGGCAAAGCGTATCGGACCATGCCTTGAAGGCCTGATGTCGCAGGTCGATCCGATGCTTGAAGTGCTGGTGGTGGACAGCCGGTCTACAGATGGCACCCGCGAATTGGTGCAAGCGGCGGCCGAACGCGATTCACGCATTCGTCTCATCACAGACGATCCATTGCCTGAGGGTTGGGTAGGCAAGGTGTGGGCGCTTGAAACCGGGCTGCGGCATGCGCGCGGCGAGTGGGTGTTAGGGATCGATGCCGACACGATGCCTGCGCCCGGACTCGTTGGCGCGGTTGTCAAATCGATGAAGGTGGACGGCTTCGATGTCGCGTCGTTCGCGCCGCGCTTCATGAGCCAGAGTGCGGGTGAACGTTTTGTGCAGCCCGCGATGCTGGTGACACTGGTGTATCGTTGCGGCGCTGCGGGAGCGACGCAGCCGCCGCCCGATCGTGTGCTCGCGAATGGTCAGTGCTTCATGGCACGTCGCGCGCTGTTGGAGAAGCACGGTGGCTATGCCTCGGCGCGCGCTTCGTTCAGCGACGATGTCACACTCGCGCGCCATCTCGCAGCGCATGGCGCGCGAGTCGGATTTCTCGACGGTTCGCGTATCATCGCGGTGCGCTCGTATTCCTCGCTCAGCGAAATGTGGCGCGAGTGGGGACGCAGCTTTGATTTGAAAGACGCGACGCCGACGTGGCGGCGGTGGATGGACGTCGCGATGGTGTGGTTGGTACAGGCGTTGCCGATACCGATGCTTCTTTTGTGCGCGGCACTCTTTGCCGCACTCGGCACATTCACCGGTGACGATCCGCGCGTGATGCTCCTGCAGGCGCTCACATTAGTGAATGCGTCGGCGCTTTCAGTGCGACTGATGTTGTTGGTTGCACTCCGCGGAAACTACGCCGTGCGCGGCGCATCGTTCTGGTTGTCGTGGCTTGCGGACATTCCCGCCGCGTGGCGTTTGACGCAGAGCACAGCGCGAGTGCCGCGGAGTTGGCGAGGACGCCGGTATGACGCTCTCGCCGCCGATGCGTAGCGTAACCCGATCGCAGTAGTTCTCGACTTTTACATGCCCCTGCATGCTCAGCGACGCATGCGGGATTGGCGAATGCGCTATACAAAGCGTTGAATGTGTTCTTTTCCCGTGCTCGATCAACGTACGTTGGCATGTGCGGTGCAACCACGGGGCAATTTGCAGTCACTGGTTCGTGAAGGTGCCGCCTAATTGGTG
>JAYUWD010000013.1:0-7874 GCA_043753735.1 Gemmatimonadaceae bacterium | reverse complement strand
CCGGCGCGGTTGCCCACGCGACCGTGGCGCGATGCGAACTTTCACTCGCGGCCAGCACATCCCGCGACTCCTTGTACCCTTCCGTGCGCACCGATTGTCCGCGATGTGCAACAACGCGCCAGCGACCTTTTGTGCGTTCGAGCGAGAGCGTGGCAACCGCGACCGTCGCCGCCCAGTTGCGTGGTTGCATCAACAGCGCACCGTTGATTGTCGAGTCGACAAGTTCCTTGTGCGAATGTCCGTATACCACGAGATCGATCCCGTCTATCTCCCGGGCCACACGCGCGGCAACATTTTCCGACGGAAGTCCGGTCGCAGTCGTATCGTAGCTCGCCACTTCGTCGAGCCCCGAATGGAGCAACACCACAATGATGTCCGCTTTCATTCGTCGCGCATCGGCCACAGCGAGGCGCACCGCCGGCACGATGTCGCTGACCGTCAGCCGCGCCGCGCGCATGTTGTCGCGATCCCACACCATGGACCCCGGCGTGGTCGCGCCGATGATACCGATACGCACACCGCTGCGGATCGCGATCGTCAGCGGTGCCACGAACGGCGCGCCAGACGCATCGTGAATATTCGCCGCCAAAAAGGGGAACGCTGCTCGCGCGATGGCCGCTTTCAGGGCGGGGACGCCGTAGTTGAATTCGTGATTGCCGATCACCGCTGCGTCGTAGCGCATCACATTCATCGCCGCGATGACCGGGTGCACCGGTGGTGGTGCAACCTTGGCGACCACAAAGGTGAGCGGATTTCCCTGTAGCAGGTCGCCGGCGTCAACCAGGAGCACTCGGTCGGGGTGCTGGCGTCGCAACGAATCGACAATGGTCGCTGCGCTGGCCAGACTGCGCTTCGGGTCCGCGACGTTGGCGTAGTAGTCCCACGCCCGGATACGGCCGTGGACATCGGTCGTCGCCGCAACGACCAGATCCAGCCTTTGCGCGCGGGCGGGAGCGACGCCAATCGTAAACGCAGCGAGCGCGGCAGCCGCACTCGTCCGCCAGCCATATCGTTTCATGGGCGAATGCTAGCGGGCCGCCCGGTCGCGGTGGAAGGTTTGGGTTGCACTCGAAACCCCGAACTCAAACTCACCACTCAAAATTGGGACGTTGCGGTGGCTGCGCCGTTGCCCCCCTTGGCGGATCCGGTCAACTTCCCGCTGATAATCTCCGCACATCGGCCCGGCCTCCGATACGTAGCTGTTACACCGTCGTGGCAAGCCGGACACGACGCACTGCGAATCTACTCCCTGTGTCGTGTTCGAATCGGAACGTTGATCCATGAAGCCCCTGATCATCGGAATCGCGGGCGGAACCGGTTCGGGCAAGTCGACGGTCGCACGCAAGGTCGCGGAACAGTTGCCGGGTTCGTCGGTGGCCTTTCTCGAGATGGACGCGTACTACCGCGATTTTCGCCACCTCACGTTGACGCAACTCCACGACGTCAACTGGGATCATCCCGATGCGTTCGACGTTGAGCTGCTGACGGAGCATATGGCGGCGCTGTCGCGCGGTGAAGCAGTGGAGATGCCAGTTTACGAATTCGCTACGCACTCGCGGGGATCACGCACGGTGCGTATCGAACCGGCGGATGTGGTGGTGATCGACGGAATTCTGTTGCTCGCCGATGCGAATGTGCGTGACCTTTGTGACGTGAAGGTGTTCGTCGATGCAGATGCGGACATTCGACTCATCCGGCGGATCCGACGGGACACAAAGGTGCGTGGCAGGACGCTCGAGTCGGTGCTGGAACAGTATCTCACGACTGTGCAGCCGATGCACTTGCAGTTCGTTGAACCCAGTAAACGCTATGCCGATGTCATCGTTCCGCGTGGTGGCAGCAATCTGGTCGCCATCGAGATGATCGTCGCGAAAATCCAACGACGCGTGGGTGCTCGCACTGCGGCGCGCACTCCGGCTTTCGTCAACACTGCCGCCGACATCGGTTCTGCATGACTTCCGTACCGCCGACCGCCGATCGCATTCTCGTCGTCGACGATGAACCTGAGATCGTCGCGCTCGTCACGTACCACTTGGCCAAGACAGGCTACCGCATCTCCACTGCGGCCGCCGGTCAGGAGGCACTCGACATCGCCCGGCGCGAACGTCCATCACTCGTCGTGCTCGACTTGATGCTCCCCGGCATGTCCGGCTTCGATGTACTCGAACAGCTCCGCACCGACGATTCCACCCGGGACGTGGCCGTCCTCATGCTCACCGCGCGCCGCGAAGAGCCCGATCGCATCCGCGGCCTTTCACTCGGCGCCGACGATTACCTCACCAAGCCATTCAGCCCGCAGGAATTGGTGCTGCGTGTTGGTGCAATTCTCCGCCGCGCCGGTGCGGCACCCACAACGGGTACCGACAGCTTTGCCATCGGCGCGCTGCGCATCGATCGAGCGGCGATGACGGTAAATGTCGAGGATCGACCAGTCGAACTCACGCCCACCGAGTTCAAGCTTTTGCTGACGCTCGCTGAACGTCGCGGACGTGTGCAGGGACGTGGACATCTGCTCGAAACAGTCTGGGAGGCCGCGCCTGACATCCAGACCCGAACTGTCGACATGCATATTCAGCGACTGCGCACAAAGCTTGGCGCGGCCGGCGACATGATCGAGACGGTACGGGGCTTTGGCTACCGGCTCCGCGCGGCTGCACCGCGCGGCGTCTGACGCCTGCGCGCTTAACCCGCGTACGTGCGACTTCGCCAGCGACTCGTACTCAATACTTTCGTCGTTGCCACATTGCTGGTCGCGACAGGGCTCTTTGCAGTCGAACGCCGCGTCAGCGAACGTGTTCGTGCAGAGTCGACCAGCACGACATCGATTCCGAACGAAGAATTTCTGGGACGCCTTCGTCAAGATATGGTCATCGCCAGCGTCGCAGCCCTGCTGTTGGCCATGGCATTTGCAAGAGTACTCGCGAAGCCAGTTGCGCGACCGATCGAAGAGCTGCGCGACGTTGCGCGCGCATTGGCGGCGGGCGATCTCTCGCGGCGGCCGACGCTAGTTGCGGCCGGTGAAGTGGGCGAGCTGGCCGATGCACTGCGACGTCTCGCCGAGCAGCTTGATGCGCGTGTGCAGGCGCTCAAGGCGGAAGAAGAGCTTCTCGTCGCACTCACTGAATCGCTCAACGAAGGCGTGATCGCGGTCGATGCGCGTCAACGCGTCGTGCGCATGAACGAAACCGCGCGACAGCAGCTGCGCATCCGCGAGTCTGTTCCGTTCCCAGCGGACTATCTGCCTCGCGATCGCATGTTGCGCGAGGCGCTGGCGTCAGTGCTGGCGGGAACCGATGCTTCGCCCGGTGAGGTGCGTGTCGACGATCGCACATTATCCCTCACGGCGCGGCCGCTCCCGGCCGGCGGAGCGATTCTCGCGCTGTACGACCTCACGCCTTTTCGTCGACTCGAAGCGGTCCGTCGGGATTTCGTCGCCAACGTTTCGCATGAGTTGCGAACGCCGCTCACCGTGATCAGCGGGTTTGTCGAAACGATGGAAGACGAGGAGTTGCCACCAGCGCTTCGTCAACAGTTCCTTGGCATGGTGTCGAGCAACGTACGCCGTATGCAGCGCATCGTCGACGATCTGCTCGACTTGTCACGTATCGAATCGGGTGGGTGGCTGCCAAATCCGATCGAGATCGATGTCGCGTCAATCGCGAACGAAGTGGTATCGCCGATGCAGGGTGCCGCTTCGGCCAAAGGTGTCGCACTTCGCGTCGACGTCGCCGACGATGCACGCACGATCTACAGCGACACGACGGCAGCGCGTCAAATTTTGAGCAACCTCGCGGAGAATGCGCTGCGCCACACGCTCGCCGGCGAAGTAGTGCTCTTTTCGTCGTCCGGAGACGGCGGCACCTGGCTTGGAGTGCGCGATACCGGCGTCGGCATCAGCGCCGAACATTTGCCACGCATCTTTGAACGATTCTACCGCGCCGACCCGGGTCGGTCTCGCGAAGCCGGTGGCACTGGGCTGGGGTTGGCGATTGTGAGACACCTTGCCGAAGCACACGGCGGTCGTGTGAAGGCCGAGAGCGAGCCAGGCGTCGGGACAACGATTGCTGCGTGGTTTCCCGCAGCGGCGGATGAAACGTCGGAGTAGCGGGTTACTCCGACACAGCGCCGCGCTGACGAGCGCGGCGACCGGCAAACGCTTCTTCGACCAGTCGCGGGAGCATCACGGCTGCGGGTCCTTCGATTGGCAAAATACTGGGCCCTTTGCGCTGGCCCAGCATCGAGGAATTCACCACGATGACGGTAGCGCCATGCGATGCGGCCAACCACGGCAACGACGCGGCGGGCTCCACCACGTTCGAAGTTCCCACCGACACAAACACGTCGCACGCGACTGCAGCCTTCCGCGCCTGCTCGAAGTCGGCAGCCGGAAGCGGTTCCCCGAACCACACCACGTCGGGTCGCAACCAATGGCTGCAGCGCGCGCAGCGCGGCGGCGCTTGGAATTCGTCCGAAAGTGCGACCACGCCATCGCAGCCGGCGCTGCACCGCGCACGCATCAGGGACCCGTGGAGGGCCAGCACGTCGCGGCTCCCCGCGCGCTCGTGAAGGTCATCCACATTCTGCGTCACGAGCGAGAAGTGAGACACTCTGGACGCGAGTAGTGCGAGCGCAACGTGGGCTGCATTGGGCTGGGCGACGCGCGCCGCCACGCGTCTCGAGGCGTACCATTGCCAGACGCGTTCAGGATTGGCCGTAAACGCCTCGGGGGTCGCCAGCTCTGTTGGTGAGAACTGGGCCCAATGGCCGGCAAGGGCATCGCGAAACGTCGGAATTCCACTCTCGGCAGAAATACCGGCGCCGGTCAGGACGCAGACATTCTCCGCCGCCCGCAGTGCGCGAGCCGCAGTCGTAAGTGCTTCGGCGCGGGTCTGCGGATCGCTTGCAGGCGTGGATGCGACGCGCCGCTCAAGTCTTGGGTCGATAAGAGCCATTAAGGGCGAGAATATCCCGAGAACACACGGGAGGCAACAGGCGAAGGCCACCGAAACGCCACCATCTTCGCGAATAGCCGCCCCACGCCGTGACACGTTCGTTGCACAACCGTCGAGAGACCGCGACCTGAGTCACGGATTTTAATCGGACGCAAAATCATGCGAACACTCCGCTCCGGAGCTTGTCGCATTTGAAGGCTTCCTTACTGACACGAGATCCATGCTGACCCACGCGAACGTGATGCATTGTCATGGAGCGACCACCAAAATGCGCCGTGGCTCACGACTGACGTTCATTCTGCTTGGCGCGATCTTGGGCGCGGGCTCCCCTCTCCAGTCACAGGCCCCGGGTGCTGCGCCGGAAGGGAGGATCACCGGCCGCATTCTGGATGCGGCCACGGGGCAAGGGATCGCCGAGGCCGGTGTGCAGGTTGTCGGTACGACGATCGGGTTGCAGTCCGGGCTTGAGGGTCGGTTCACCATCGCCCGAGTGCCTGCGGGAACCGTCACCCTCCAAATCCGTCGCATCGGCTATTCGCCAAAGACCGTCACCGGGCTCGTGGTGCCTACCAACGGCACTATTGAACAGAACATCACGCTCTCCGCCGCCAACGTTCAGTTGACAGCCGTGAGCGTGACCGCATCGTCCGAAAGGGGCACGGTCAACGAAGCGCTGAATCAGCAAAAGCACGCGACCAACGTCGTCAATGCGATCACGGCCGAGCAGATCGCCAGGAGTCCGGACACCGATGCTGCGCAGGCGGTGCAGCGGGTGAGCGGAGTGACGGTGCAGGATGGCAAGTATCTGCAGGCGCGTGGACTCGGCGAACGGTACACGACCGCGTCGCTCAACGGTGCCAGAATTCCAAGCCCGGAGCCTGAGCGGAAGGTCATCCCGCTCGATCTGTTCCCCGCAGGGTTGCTCCAGGACGTCACGATGAGCAAGACATTCACACCCGATCAGCCGGGCGATTTTGCCGGCGCGAACGTCAATATTCGGACGCGTGAGTTCCCCGGCAAGCGCCAGATCAACTACTCCGCCAGCTTCGGTGGCAATAGCCGGGTTCTCGGACAGACTCTGCCGTTCGCTCCCCGTGCGGGTGGCGAGTATTTCGGACTGACTGGGTCGGCGCGCTCAATTCCGTCTTCGTTGGCCTCGGCGAATTTCCTCGGATCGATCAACCAGCAGACGTTCAACTCGATCGCGTTGCAGCAGCGGAACGTATGGAATGCCCTGCCGCGAACGGGCGGACCGAGCGGTTCGTTTGGGGCGTCCACGGGCGGAAACACGATTCTTGGCAAGCGAATCGGGTACGTGCTGAGCGGCAATTACGGTTACTCGGAAGAAGTTCGTTCCGACGAGCGTTACGCGGTCGGTCAACAAGGCGCCGACAACACAGTCGTGCCGCTCACGAGCGTTCGCGGCGAGACTGGGCGCTCAAGCATCATGTGGGGCGGCATCGCCAACTTCTCGACCTTGCTGGGTCGCAATTCGCGAGTGTCCCTCAATACGACTGCGACACGCAGCGCCGATAACGAGGCGCGCACCGATCGCGGGTTTGACGAAAACCTGAACGACAGCATCGCACGAACGACACTCCGCTACGTAGCTCGTGGTGTGGCCACCGTTACGGCACAGGGTGAACACCAGCTCAATGCGAGCAACAAGACCTCGTGGTCTGCGACGTACGGCATGACGTCACGCAATGAGCCGGACCGGTCGGACATCGTCTACTCGCGCGCGGCCGACGGAAAGTTTCGTCTGCTCGGATCGCTTGACGGCGCCCGCCGACTTTATTTCTCGCTCAAAGAAAACAACAGTACGGCGCAGGTCGATCACACGATCAACATCGGCAGCATCGCCAACCAGAACACGCTCAAGGTCGGCGCGTACTACCGGGTCACGGATCGTGACGCGCAGGCTCCGATTTACGCATTTCTCACCCGCGCCTCGTCGTCGGTGTTGGAGTCGACCCCCGATCTGATTTTTGGTGCGACCCAGGCGTGCGCGACATGCAACGCGATCAATGTGCAGCCCGTTGGTCAGGCTGGATCGTACACCGCGAAGGACAACACCGCCGCCGGTTACGCGATGATGGATTGGGGTCTGAGCGACAGGATCAGGGTCATTGCGGGGGCACGCTTTGAGCGGGCAAACATTGAAGTGAACTCCAGCACTCAGGGTGGGTTTATCGCGGACGCGAAACTGAACAACAGCGACGTGCTGCCCTCCATCCTCGTGAATACCAAGCTCACCGAGACCCAAAATCTCCGCATGGGCGTCACGCGCACGCTCGCCCGTCCGGAATATCGTGAACTCGCGCCCGTCACCTTCCGAGATGTGCTGGGCGGAGTCAGTGTGACTGGCAACGACAAGCTCGTGCGGTCGCTCATCAACAACTACGACATTCGCTACGAGATCTTCCCGAATTCCGGCGAAGTCCTCAGCGTCGGCGTTTTTGCAAAACAGTTCAGCAAGCCGATCGAGCGCGTCGAGTCCGCGACATCCGGCGCGTACCAGGCGCGCTTTCAAAATGCACTTGAGGCCACCAACGTTGGCGTGGAGCTCGAGGCGCGCAAACAGCTGTCATTTCTGGGTGGATGGGCCAATCTCCTTTCCGGATTCAGCAACGTGACGATCATGCGATCGTCGGTGAAGCTGGATACGACGCAGGGGCTCACAGTGACCGACAAGGAACGTAGGCTCGTCGGTCAAGCGCCCTATGTCGTGAACATGGGCTTCACGTATTCGTCGCTGTCCGGCAGCACCAGCGCCACGTTGCTCTACAACGTTGTGGGCGACCGCATCTTCGCGGCTGGTGTCACTCCGCTGCCAAACATCGTGGAAAAGTCGCGAAACGTCGTTGATCTGGCGCTGCGTTTTCCCGTAGTGGGCCAGCTCGCGGCTCGGATCGACGCGAA
>JAYUWD010000012.1:0-2571 GCA_043753735.1 Gemmatimonadaceae bacterium | reverse complement strand
ACAACTCGAGCAGATATGCGGGGGATGTGAAGCGCATCGTTTCGTCGAGTGGGACACCAAGTCGAGCGAGCGTGAGGCCGAGTACCTGCGTCTGAAAGTGCGTGAGCACCTGGACGATCGACATCGCCCGATCGTGTTGCGCGGGCGTCGCCTCGGTCAGGACGAGCCCGCGCGAGGTGAGGGTGCGCGCCAGCCAGTCAGCCCATTCATCGCCTCGGGCGCGACAGAGCACGACGCGTTGCCCTTGCAGCGTATGCACACCGGGGCCAAACATCGGGTGCGTGCCGACGACACTTGCGCGTGTCGACGCGAGCATCGCGGCGACCGGCGCTTCCTTGATGCTGGTGACGTCCATCAGCAGTGCATCTTCGCGCACATGCGGGCCAACTTCACGAATGACGGCTTCGGTCAGATCGATCGGTACGCTGATGATCGTGACGTCGGCAGCCGCGGCTGCATCGGATGCAGTGAGTGCCGTGTCGCGATCGGCGACGAGAATATGATGGCCGAGATCACCGAAGAGGCGTCCAACAAGACGCCCGATCTTGCCTGAACCGCCAATGATTGCAATACGTTTCGGCTGATCATCCATCGGCACTTCGGCGCGCAGAGCGGCCTGATGATCGCGACTTGAACGGAGCAGGACGCGAAAGATCGATTCGATCTCTCCACTTGGCAGACCGAGTGCTTCGGCGCGGTCACGGCGGTCGGTCAGCACTTCGCGTTCGCGAACTGCGTCGCGAATACGCACACCGTGCTCGCGCTTGTACGCGGCGACCTCCGCGACGAGCGACATGCGACGGGCCATGATCTGCAGCAGATCGCGATCGAGCGCATCGATCATGGCGCGAAGCACCGGGAGTGGGCGTGACTCGGTCACGCGACGCGACGAAAAAAAGGCATGATGGGCGTACTCGATCCGCGGGGCGCACCCTGAGGAGTTGGGAAGACGGACAGGGAAAACCGGACTTCTCGATCGCATTTGCAGTCGCTCTCCGACCGATGTCGTCGCACTTTGAACGTAGCGCATCAGCATGCGTGCGGGCGAGTCGCAGTCGTACAGGATCACCGCCGACGATCACCTGTTCGCGATCTCCGGCGGTCAGAAAAACGTCATCACGGTCGCCGGGTTATCTGCTATATCGGTCGCGTCGCGGGAATCGCGAGCAGCGCGCCAAGTGACATGAAGCCGGCCATCGCATAGAGACCGTTCGTCGCACTTCCGGTTGCGTCGACGATCGCGCCAACCATATACGGGCTCACAAACCCCGCGAGATTACCGACCGAATTGATCACCGCGATTCCGGCTGCAGCCGACGCACCGCGAAGAAATGCGGTAGGTAAGGTCCAGAACAACGGAACAACGGCAAGAATCCCCACCGTCGCGAATGTGAGCGCGATCATGCCCACCGTTTCGTTGCCAGTGATTCGTCCAGCCATTGCCAGCCCAAAGGCGCCGAACAGCGCACCTCCAACGAGATGCCAGCGGCGCTCCTTCATCCGGTCGGAGTTCTGCCCGTACAGCACCATGGTGATTGCGGCGACGCCGTATGGAATTGCGCTCAGCAATCCGACGCGGAATGGCTGTTGCACGCCCATGCTGCGAATGAGCTGCGGTAGCCAGAAGCCGATTCCGTACAGACCGATGACGAAGGAGAAGTACAACGCCGCAAGCAGCAGCACGCGAGGATTGCGGATCGTGTCTCCGACCGACATATGAACGCCCGTGTCAGGTTGCGCCTCGAGATTGTGTTTGAGCATCGCCTTGTCGTCGGCAGACAACCAGCGCGCGTGGTCGATGGAATCGTCGAGGTAGAAGAAAACCGCAACGCCCATCGCAGCCGACGGAATTCCCTCGAGAAGAAAGAGCCACTGCCATCCGGCCCAGCCGTTCACCCCGGCGAGCGAGGTGAGAATCCATCCTGACATCGGGCCACCGACCACCCCCGACAGTGCGATCGCCGTCATGAACATCGCGACGATCCGCGCGCGCATTGATGAGGGATACCACTGTGTGAGGTAGAAGATGATCCCAGGGAAAAAGCCGGCCTCGGCCACTCCAAGCATGAACCGTACGACGTAGAACATCGACGCACTGGTGACGAACATCGTCGCCGCAGACAGTACGCCCCAGGTGATCATGATTCGCGCGATCCACACCCGCGCGCCAGTGCGATGCAGGATCAGATTGCTCGGTACTTCGAACAGGAAATAGCCAATAAAGAAAATTCCGGCACCGATCCCGTACGCCGTATCGCTCATGCCCAGATCCTTGAGCATCTGCAGTTTCGCGAAACCGACGTTCACCCGGTCGAGATACGCGACCACATAACAAAGAAACAGGAACGGAATGAGTCGCCAGGTCACCCGCCGATATACACGACGTTGTGCTTCGGGTATCGGCGGCCACTCGGTGGCCATATTGGCAATGGATGCAGGACGCAGAGCGAATCCGGTGAGTGACGCGGGTGGGGGGGCACGACGACGCAGGCACACAATCGCGCGACGCACGCATTCGGGCCAGCTGTCAACCACAGTATCGCGTGCAGCATGGCGGTTGGCGAGCGCGGA
>JAYUWD010000011.1:0-2574 GCA_043753735.1 Gemmatimonadaceae bacterium | reverse complement strand
CCAACAGCACACCGCTCACCGATCCGTACGAGCCCGGCTCGGTGATGAAGCCGTTTACGGTGGCCCGACTGCTTGATATGAAGCGCACCACGGCAGCTGAAATGATCAACACCGAGGGCGGCAAATGGAGTGTCGCCAAACGCGTGATCACCGACGAACATCCGCATGCGACCATGCCCGTGCGCGATGTGATTCGATTGTCGAGCAACATCGGCGTGGCAAAGTTGTCGCAACGATTCACTGCGCGCGAAGAGTACGAGACGCTGCGTGATTTTGGCTTTGGCGCGTTTACCGGCATCCCGTACCCTGCGGAATCCCGTGGACGGTTGCCAATGCCTTGGCGCGCGTTTGGAAAACCCGGCGGTTGGGGGCCGCAAACGTCCGCGTCGGTTGCGATGGGTTACGAAGTGTCTGCGACTCCACTCCAGATTGCCGCTGCATACGTCGCGCTGGCAAATGGCGGTGAAATGGTGCAGCCGGTTCTCATCCGCGAAATTCACGATGCCGACGGAACGTTGATATACAAACATCGGCGACGCGTGCTGCGTCGGGTGATCAGCCAGGAGACGGCGCGCTCGATGCTCGCCATGCTCGAATCGGTGGTCGATAGCGGCACCGCGACAGCAGCTGGATTGGAAACGTACGATGTTGCAGGCAAGAGTGGCACGGCCCGTCGCGCAGGAGCGAACGGCCGCTACATCAACGGTGCGTACAATGCCACATTCGCCGCGCTCTTTCCCGCGCAGGCGCCGCAGTATGTGATCGTCGCAAAACTGATCGATCCACAGGCAAAGATTTTTGGCGGCGTCGTTTCCGGCGGGTTGGTCCACGGCATTTTGCAGGCGGCACTGGCCACGCGCGATGCGTCGCTCGATCGGCATGAACTCGCAAAGTACGCGAAGCCGTTGCGCCCGCCGGTTGTCAAGCCCAAGTCTCCGCAGGCAATTGCTGCCGCGGCACGCGATTCCGCGCGCTTCGATTCACTGCGCGCACCGGCACCCGTTGCTGCGGCCGCTGTGGTGGCGGCGGGGCGGATCGTTGTCGCGTTGCCTTACGTCGCGAAAAGGGGCACAACCGAATCGGTTGCAGACGACAATCGTGCGGCGGTAGCGCGTTCGGCTACTGGTGACAGCGCACACGCGCCGTTGGCCCTTGGCACGCAGCTTGTGCCCTCGATCTACGGTCTTGATGCGCGCCAAGCCGTTCGCACCCTCTATGCCGCCGGCTTTCAGGTGCGTGTCGCCAAGGGGCCGACGGGGCAAACGAAGCCGGCTGCCGGTACGATCGCTCGCGCGGGAAGCACCGTTGTGCTCTACTCCACGCAGTGACGCTTCCATCACACGCACCGCGTGCGCCGCGCGGCACCGTGGCGGACATCGTCGACGCATTGGGCGATGCTGGTCTGCTCGTCGGTACAAGTGGTGAACTTCCGGCAACAATCGCCGATCTCGCCGATGACAGTCGACGTGTTGGCGCAGCTGTCGGCTTCGTCGCGGTGCGTGGCCATTCACTCGACGGACACGATTGGCTGGACGCTGCGCGGAATGCCGGTGCGACGCTCGCGATCGTGGAAGATTCGTCGCGCACAACGCTGCCGCACATCATCGTACGTGACGGACGACGCGCGGCCGCGGTAGCCGCAGCCGCGTTTTACGGTTGGCCTGCACGCGACTTGTCGATTGTGGGTGTGACGGGAACGAACGGCAAGACAACGACGGTCGGGCTGCTGCGTCACCTGCTGAATCAGCCCGGACACAGTGCAGCGTCGATCGGTACACTCGGCGTATTGATCGGTAGCGCCGGTGAGCCGCTGCCAGGTGGGAGCGGCCTCACTACACCCGGCCCGATCGAGTTGCAGCGATTGCTGCGCGCACTTGTGGATCGCGCCGTGCGCACGGTCGCCATGGAAGTCTCGTCGCACTCGCTCGATCAGCGGCGCGTCGATGGCATCGTATTCGACGCGGCCGTATTCACGAATCTCACGCGCGATCATCTCGACTATCATGGCACGATGGACGCGTATCGTACCGCCAAGTTGCGGCTTGTCGGACTGCTGGCGCGTGATGGCGTTGCACTTTTCAATGCCGACGATCCCGCGTGGCGGGGTGTGACTCACGCACCGCGAATGTGGACCTTCGGGGTCGACGCGCCAGCCGATGTGATGGCGAGAGACGTGATGTTTTCGTCGGCGGGCAGTCGCTTCCTGCTCGTTGCACCGACCGGCGCAGCACCGGTCACGCTCCCCCTCATCGGCGATTTCAATGTCGCAAACGCACTTTCGGCCGCATCGGCCGCGCTCGCCCTCGGTGTTCCGATCGTCGATGTCGCGGCGCGACTGACGCACGCGCCGCAGGTTCCTGGTCGTCTCGAACGCGTGCATGATATGCCCACCGTGCTTCGCGACTACGCACACACCCCCGACGCTCTGGATCGCGCACTGCGTGCCGTGCGCCCATTTACACAGGTCGCAGCAAATGCCGACGCGGGTGCGGACGCAGTCGTGAGTCGACTGATCGTTGTCTTTGGTTGCGGCGGTGATCGCGATCGCGGCAAACGCCCAGAGATGGGGCGCCT
>JAYUWD010000010.1:0-7938 GCA_043753735.1 Gemmatimonadaceae bacterium | reverse complement strand
CGCGCGCCGCCGGAGGTTTGCGACCATGTCGTCGACGTTCAGTCGTCCGCGAGTGCGCACCGCCGTTGCGGCGACCGTCGGTGCGCAGTACGAGTGGCGTGATTTCACGGCGACAGTCGACTCGTTGCTTGGCGCACCCAACGCACTGCTCCGTCGGGGGACGCGGTACCCGCAGCTGTTCGTCAGCACATCATTGTCGACCTTGCGCCGTGGCATTCTCGCGCTGTCGTATGAAGAGGGTGTCACACTCAGCACGAGCACATCCTATCGATGGCGGCAGGACGCGCCATCGCTTGGTTCGTGGCGGTCGGTTGTTTCGGGGCGCGCGTACGCGCCGCTGGAGCTGCCGGGCTTCTCGCGCCATGTCGTCTCGCTGCGTGCCGCGGTTGGGGTCACTGACACGCACACGGCCACCGAGTTCACTGTTGGCGGCGTGAGTGGTGTCGCCGCAGAGCTGCTGCCGGGGGTGGTGGTGGGTGATCCGACGCGGACATTTCCGGTGCGCGGAGTCGCGCCCGACGCACAGCGCGGAATTCGCGCTGCTGGCGGCAGTGCGGAGTATCGCGTGCCGCTGGTGATGTTCCGGAGTGCACCGTCGCCGCTGACTTTTTTCGCGGACCGGCTGTCGTTGATGCTCTTCTCCGATGCCGCGCGGGCGTGGTGTCCGGGGGCGTTTGCGGCGCAGACGGCGAGCATTGGGCTGTGTGAGCGTCCTGGGAGCCGAGCCGGGTGGATTGCGTCGGCGGGGGCAGAGTTGGTGCTGGACGTGGCGCTTCAGTACGACATTCCCTACCGGTTCCGGATCGGCGCCGCGAAGCCGTACGTGGCGCCGGCTGGAATCGGTCGGAAAGGTGCGTTTTATGTGAGTTTGGGTTCGTATTTCTGAACAGTTGATCACGCTGGTTGATGTAGAAATGAATGAGTGCCGCATACTGTCGGGGCCGCGAAGATACCGTCACTGCAGGCGAAAGCATGTCGTTTTGACGTGGATGCAGGCAAACGATCACGTGGGATGTGTATGCAGGCAAAAAAACAGTAGATGCAGGTCATCGCGCCAGTAACGCGCCGCTGCGTCGATGTCGGATTGCTGCGGCGACAGTGCGAGACAAGGCGATGGACGATCTGTCTTAAGTCAATACACAGCAACGTCTTGGGTCGTTTTTTACGGAATGCAAAATTGGTGTCGTCATTGTAGCGAGCGCGGCCAGCAGGTCACATAACCTGTTTCACCGTTTGTGCGCTTTGTCACAGTGGATAACGACAATGGATATGCATTTCCGTGATGTGTAACCTGCAAGGCATTGCCTTATAGAGACTTACAGAACGACTTGCGCGGCTTCACGAACTAGGTAACCTACGCGGCCTGCCGGAACCCCAGTGCCGATCGGGGACCCCCCCGATTCGCCTGCTGCCGCCGCTCGTCCAGCCCGCCCCAATCCAACACGCCGGAGCTTCACCGATGCCCTTTTCCGTTACGCCACCGGAAGGACCTGTCACCCTGTCTGCGAACGCGCGAACCGTTCTCGAAAAGCGCTATCTGGTAAAGGACAAGTCGGGTAAGCCGACTGAGCAGCCGGAGCAGATGTTTTGGCGTGTGGCGACGGTGGTGGCTGAAGCAGACCGCCGGTACGGTGCCAGCGATGGGGCGGTGCAGACGCTCGCCGAGGAGTTCTACTTTCTGATGACGCAGCGTCGGTTCGAGCCAAACTCGCCGACGTTGATGAATGCCGGGCGTCCGTTGGGACAGTTGAGCGCCTGTTTCGTGTTGCCGGTCGAAGACGCGCTATCGAATGGCCAGGCGGGCATCTACGACACGCTGCGCTCGATGGCGCTGATCCATCAGTCGGGCGGGGGCACCGGCTTTTCGTTTTCGCGGTTGCGCAGCAAGGGCTCGATGGTGCGGTCGACCACCGGCGTGGCGTCGGGTCCCGTTTCCTTCATGAAGCTGTACGACGCGAGCACCGATGCGGTGAAGCAGGGGGGGACGCGACGCGGCGCCAACATGGGCATTCTGCGCGTCGATCATCCCGATGTGCTGGAGTTCATCGCGTGCAAGGAAGACCTCACGCAGATCACGAACTTCAACATCTCGGTCGGCATCACGACCAAGTTCATGAATGCCCTCAAGGCCGATGCAGAGTATGATCTCGTCGATCCCGTGAGCCATGAGATCACGGGTCGTATGCGCGCCCGCGAGGTGTGGGACAAGATGATTATGGGAGCTTGGCGCACCGGAGAGCCTGGCGTGTTCTTCATCGACGAGGCCAATCGCTACAACCCGGTGCCACAGCTCGGCGCGTACGAAGCCACGAACCCGTGTGGCGAACAACCGTTGCTGCCGTATGACGTGTGCAACCTGGGCTCGATCAACTGCGGGTATTACGTCAACAACGGCGTGATGGACTGGGATGCGTTCAAGCGCGACATCGCGATCAGCGCTCACTTCCTCGACAACATCATCGACGTCAACAAGTACCCGCTGCCGGAGATCGACGCACTGTCCAAGCGCATCCGTCGCATCGGACTTGGCGTGATGGGTTTTGCGGACATGCTCGTGCGTATGGGCATTCCGTACGACAGCACCGAAGGCGTGGAGATGGGGCGCAAGGTGATGGAGTTTATCGACGTTGAAGGGAAGAAGGAGAGCGAGCGTCTGGCGGGCGAGCGTGGCCCGTTCCCCGAGTGGGCACAGTCGATCTTTGGTCCTGACGCGACGTGCGCGCGCGACGAAGTGGGGCTCCGGATTCGTCCGATGCAGCAGCTGCGCAATTGCAACGTCACTACGGTTGCGCCCACCGGCACGATCTCCATCATCGCCGGCTGCTCGAGCGGACTGGAGCCGTTGTTTGCCGTGGCGTTCATGCGCAATCAGGCCGGCGTGCGCATGCCCGACGTGAACGAAGACTTTGTGTCCATCGCCAAACGCGAAGGGTGGTACAGCGAAGAGTTGATGGAGCGCATCGCGACGACGGGTTCGGTAAAGCATGCGGAGGTGCCGGCCAAGTGGCAGGCGGTGTTCAACACGGCCAACAACATTTCGCCCGACTATCACATCCGCATGCAGGCTGCATTCCAGCAGCATTGCGATTCGGCGATCTCCAAGACCACAAACTTCAGTCACGCCGCGACGCTCGACGATGTGCGCGCGATTTACGAAATGGCGTACGAAGCGAAGTGCAAAGGTGTGACGGTGTACCGCGATGGTTCGCGCGACAATCAGGTGTTGAGCACGGGCGCAACGACCGATGCGGCGGCGAAACGTGATGGTGGTGATGCAAAGGCCGAAGCGGCGCTCAAGCGCGAGAATGGCGAACTGCAGGGCACCATCGCCGAGCTGCACAACGAGTTGGAGCGCGCGCAGAAGGCGCTGTTCAGCGCCGAGGCCGAAAGCGCATCGCGTCGCGCCAAGCGCTCGCGTCCTGATGTGTTGCGCGGCACCACCATTCGCAAAGACACACCGTTGGGCGTGATGTTCGTGAACATCACCGAAGACGAGAAGGGACAGCCGTTCGAACTGTTCCTGAACCTGGGCAAGGCCGGTGGCAGTGCGATGGCCGATGCCGAAGCGATCGGTCGACTTGTATCGCTCGCGTTACGCTCGGGCATTCCACTCATGGAAGTGCACCGTCAGCTGCGCGGCATTTCCTCCGATCGCGCGGTTGGTCTCGGACCGAACAAGGTGTTGTCGATGCCGGATGCAGTCGGCATGGCGCTCGAGCAGTGGTGGCGTGAGAAGCAGGGCGTGCAGCAGGATCTGCTGCAGTCCAATGCGCAGAGTCAGGTGAGCCCGGTGAGTTCGTTGATGCCACCGCAGCCGACGGCCAGCATCGTTCCAACGTCACGCCCACCGCAGGGCGCCGAGCAGATGCAGGCGGAAGCGTTCAGCTCACACGGTGAAGTGTTCATGGGCACATGCCCCGACTGCGGCAGTCAGCTCGAGTTCGCAGAAGGATGCGTGAAATGCCACGTGTGCGGCTTCAGCGAATGCGGGTGACGTGACATGAGCGAGAGAATCGAGGCGACGCTGCCGAGATTGGTGGAGAAAGTTCTGGCGGTGCTTTTGACTGGAACGTTGGGTGGCGTGCGGGTTTGGGTGTGAACAAGCGGTAGCAAACGGGGCGGCTTCTCGAGAGAGAGGCCGCCCCGTTTGTGTGGAGGGAAGGCGATGCGGGTTTCGAACCGATGTTGGCTCGACGACTCGCAACGCTCGCGCGCATGCGGTGATCAGCGAGCGGCGTCCAACCGTCAGCGCCCCGCGGCGAGCCGCTTGAAGCGCGGATCGCCACGGAGGGACGCGAAGTTGGGATCGATGCGGAGCCAGCCCGGCGAGAGGTAGTACGGCATCTTGAGCAGCCCCTCAAGCACGTCCAGCGCTTTGTCGCGTTCCCCTACGAGCAGGTAGATCCGCGCCCGCTGGTGCTGGAGGTAGGCGCCGACAACTGCGTCCCGACTCACCGGCAGGAGCTGCCCCCCGCGCTCGCCGGCGGCGATGGCCTCCGCCTTCCGTCCCAGATAGGCCAGCGCGAGTCCCTTGAGCACGTGCCGTTGCGCGTCCTCGGGGCTCACCGCGAGCTGCGCCTCGAACGCCAGTCGGGCCGAGTCGGCATAAAGGCGGCTCCGGGCTCCATCGCCGCGCAGATGGTAGAGCTGCGCGCGGACGATGCCCCAGATACCACGGTCGTCGTCGAAGTCGCTCGGCGGCAGCGCCAGCACCTGCTGCTGCGCCGCGTCGTCGAGAACCCAGTAGAGATCGTAAATGTTGGCGAAGAAGGCGAAGAGCGCCGCCCGGTCCACCGTGGCCTGCGCGGTCTGCAGTACCATCCGGGCACCGGCCAGGTCGCCCTGCCCAAGCGACACCATCGCTCGCTGATGGATGCTGAAGAGAGAGGCGGGCGCGAGCACCCGCGCGCTGTCCGCGGCGAGCGTTGCCTCGGGGTAGCGGCGCAGGTAGAGCAGAATCGTGGTTAGTCGCGACGCCGGCCCATACGCGCGCGGGTCGACCACGCGGGCCCGCTGGGCGTGCTGGAGCGCGGCCTCCCACCGGCCCAGGGACTGCTCGGCCGCCGCCGCGCTCGTGAGCAGCGCCACGTGGTTCGGTGCGGTCCGCAAGCCGCTCTCGTAGAGGGCGAGCGCCCGCGCATTATTTCCTTCCACGGTGCGGTAATAGCCGCCGAGTGCGCTCGCTCCCTCGGCGCGTCCGGGAGCGAGGGCCTCGGCCCGCTCGGCCGCCGCCAGCGCCTGCCGGCCCAGCTCGGGGGTCGGTGTAGAGTTGACGTAGAGGTTCGATCTGGCGATGGCGAGAGCGGCCCAAGCGTGTACGAACCCCGGATCGAGCGCGACCGCCTGCTCGTAAAGCGCCATCGCGCGCCGGAGGCTCGCCGGGTCGTTGCCGCCCTGCCCGACGGCTTGTCCCTTGAGGTAGGCGTCGTAGGCGGCCAGGTTGGTCGTCGGTGCCGTGTTGAGCACCCGCTTTGCGCTGTCGCCCAACGCCACGTCGAGCGCACCGGCGACCCGGCCTGCGATCTCCGCCTGCACCTGAAACACGTCGGTCAGCGCCGCGTCGAACGGGGCCTGCCACTTCGTGGCCGCGTCGCGCACGGTGATGAGTTCGGGGCGGACCTGGACCCGCCGGACGCCGCCGACCGCGCCGGATTGCTGCCAGCGGACCGTCGCCGTCAGAAGATAGTGGACGCCGAGCTCCCGTCCGATCTGCTGGGGCGTTTTGGTGGACCCGCGGTACTGCGTCGAGCTTGCGCGGCCGATCACCGTCAGCCCCGGCACGTCGCTGAGCTTGCCGCGGACGGCGTCCGTCATCCCGTCGGCGAAGTAGGCCTCCGCCGAATCGCCGAGGTTCTCGAACGGGAGCACGGCAACGCTGCGTTCACCGGAGGGCGCCGCGCTGGCCGCGCCAGCCGCACTCGCCGCACTCGCCGCGCGCGCGGCTCCGCCGCCGCGCAACGTCTGGACGCCGATGGCCGCCGCGGTGAGCCCCACGACCACGACCGCCGCGATACCGGCGACGACCGCTGGCCGGCGTCGCCCCGAGCGACCCGGTCCGACCGCGCCACGACCGGACGTGGTGGAGAAGCCGATCCCGTCGAGTGCCTCGAGCACCTCGACCCCGCTTTGCGGTCGTGCGGCCGGGTCCTTCGCGAGGCAGCGCACCACGAGCTGCGCGAGTGCGGGCGGGACATCCGCGCGCTTGCTCTCGAGCGGCGCGGGTGTCTCCGTCATGTGGGCGGCAAACAGCTGGTGCGGCGTCCGCCCCGCGAACGGCGGCGCCCCGGCGAGCAACTCGTACGCGATGCAGCCGAGCGCGTAGAGGTCGGCACGGTGGTCGGTCGCCGGGTCCCCGGCGGACTGTTCGGGGGCCATGTAGGCCGGGGTGCCGATGCTCGTCCCCACGTGGGTCAGCGTCCCACCCGGTGCCGAGGACTTCGACGCCGCGAGTGCCTTCGCGATACCGAAGTCCGTGACGACCGCCGCGGCGCCCGAGAGGAGGATGTTTTCGGGCTTGATGTCCCGGTGCACGACCCCGTGCTCGTGCGCGTACGCCAGCGCCCGGGTAATGTCGCGGAGCACCGAAATAGCCTCGCCTACCGGGAGCGCACCGTTGCGTTCGAGCCGCGCGCGGAGCGAGAGCCCGTCGACGAACGGCATCGTATAGTACGGGAGTCCGTCGGTCTCGCCCGCAAACAGGAGCTGGACGATGTTCGCCTGCTGGAGGCTCGCGGCGAGCTTGATCTCGCGCATGAAGCGCTCGGCCGACACGCCCGCGGCCAAGTCGGGGCTCAGGACTTTCACGACTAGGTCGCGCTCGAGCGCCACATCGCGCGCGAGGAAGACGCGGCTCATGCCGCCGCCGCCGAGCTCGCGCGTGAGCGTGTACGCGGTTCCGAGGGTCGTTTGCAGCCGGTCGTGAAGCGAGTCGGTCGGCACGGCGGCGGATGAGGGGAAGGAACGCTCGGCGTCAATATAGGGCGGGAGCGGGCGTATGGTGCGGCGTTAGGGGGCGGCGCTGACGTTCCGATGACGGGCGGACGCACTCTGAGGCATGACCTCATCCAACCTTCCTCCGCATCTGCGCGCCGCCACGATGCCGCAAGCCGCACGGCACGCCGAGCTGGGTGATCTGATCGAGAATCTCACCACTTGACCAAATGAACCACATCCCATTAGCCTGCACGGACAACTGAAGTCCGTGGTCTTTTGCCGCCTCTTGCCGCCACGTAAAATAACGAGCTAAAACGCGAATGCCCGGCGGCTTCGATTGCCGGGCTTTGTCGTTGTCTGGACGGCGCTTCCGCTATGCAGGAGTGTTGCGATGTCACGTCGTCCTATTGCCGTTTATCACGAGCATCCCGATTGGTTCCGCCCGCTCTTCACCGAGCTCGAGAAGCGCGGAATTCCATTCGAACGTCTCGATGCCGCGGCGCACCTATTTGATCCGGCCGAAAGCACGGTGCCATGGTCGCTGGTGTTCAATCGCGCGAGTCCGTCTGCATTTCTGCGCGGACATGCGCAGAGCACGTTCCACACGCTGCACTGGCTGCGGCATCTCGAACGCCTCGGTGTGCCGGTCGTGAACGGTGCCGACGCCTACACGTTTGAGCTGTCCAAGGCGACGCAGCTCGATCTGCTCCGTCAACTTGGGCTCCCGTTTCCCCGGGCGCGCGTGATCAACAACGCGACGCGTGCACTCGACGCGGCAAAGGGCTTCCGCTTCCCGGTGCTGGTGAAGGCGAACGTCGGTGGCAGTGGCGCGGGCATCGTGCGTTACGACAGCGCCGAGGCATTGGCCGATGCGGTTGCCGAAGGCACCGTCGAGCTCGGCGTCGATGGGACCGCGCTTGTGCAGGAATCAGCGCCACTGCGGGATGGACATATCACGCGCGTTGAGACACTCGGCGGTCGCTATTTGTACGGCATCAACGTCTA
>JAYUWD010000009.1:0-2586 GCA_043753735.1 Gemmatimonadaceae bacterium | reverse complement strand
ATCGGCATGGTTGGTACTGCGAGTCGCACGGCCCCGCTTGCCCCTCAGTCAAACTTGCGCAGGATGTGTCGGGGTGAGCGACACACCGATCTGGTCGCCGAGCGCACTGCAGATTGCCAACGCACGAATGAGCGAGTTCATCGCGTCGCTGCACGCGCGAAGCCTGGTACCCGCGCACGTGCGAGACGCACACGCGTTGCAACGCTGGTCGGTCGAGAACTTCGAACTCTTCTGGGCGGAAATTTGGCGCGCGGCCGCGATCATGGCCGACGGCGATGGGCCAGTCGAAGCGCCGTGGCGGGAAGTGCTGCACGGCAGAGATCTCATGGCGCCCCCCGACGCCGTACTCGGTCCGCGTTGGTTCACAGGCACGCGACTGAATTTCGCCGAACATCTGTTGCGTCGGCGTGACGCGCATGTGGCGATCGTCGCGTGGAACGAACTCGGTGCGCAACTTCGCATCACCTTTGCCGAGCTTGCACAGCGGGTTGCGCAGACGGCCGCCGCACTGCGTGCGAATGGGGTCGGTGTTGGCGACCGGGTCGCGGGCTATCTGCCAAATATCCCCGAAGCGGTGATCGTGATGCTCGCAGCATCATCGCTCGGCGCGATCTGGTCGTCCTGCTCACCGGACTTCGGTACCAAAGGCGTGCTCGATCGGTTCGGACAGATCGAGCCTAAAGTGCTCGTTGCGGCGGATGGTTACCGGTACGCGGGAAAGCGTATCGACTGTCTCGCACGGATCAAGGAAGTGGCGTCGTCGATCCCTTCGCTGAACGCAGTGTGGATCGTGCCGTACCTCGACCACGCGCCAGGCATCGCTGCCATCCCCAACGCCTTTCGCTTCAATGACGTGCTCGCGCAGTACGCGCACGAACGCGAGCCCACGTTCACGCGAATGCCCTTCGATCACCCACTGTACGTGCTCTATTCCTCGGGCACTACGGGGCTGCCGAAGTGCATGGTGCACGGTGCGGGCGGCACGTTGTTGCAGCACTGGAAAGAGCTGGCGCTGCACACCGATCTGCGCGCCGACGATGTCCTCTTCTACTTCACCACCTGCGGATGGATGATGTGGAATTGGCTCGTGTCAGGATTGGCCATCGGCGCAACGATCGTGCTCTACGACGGTGCGCCACTGGCACCTGACGCGACGATTCTATGGCAGATGGCGCAAGCTGAACGTATTAACGTGTTTGGCACGAGCGCCAAATATTTGGCAATGCTTGAGAAGGAGGAAATCGAACCGCGCCAGGCGTTCGATCTCTCCGCGCTCAACGCCATTCTTTCCACGGGCAGCCCCCTTGCGGCGCACAGCTACGATTTCGTTTATCGCGCCATCAAATCCGATGTGCGCCTCGCCAGCATCAGCGGCGGTACCGACATCGTAAGCTGCTTCGCACTCGGGGATCCCACGGGGCCAGTTTATCGTGGCGCGTTGCAGATGCGCGGACTTGGGATGGCGGTCGACGTGTACGACGACGCGGGGAAGTCGCTGCGCGAGACGCCGGGCGAACTGGTGTGCACGCGACCGTTCCCGAGTATGCCAGTCTCGTTTTGGAATGACCCAGACCACCGGCTTTATCACGCCGCATATTTTGAAACGTTCGCGAACGTCTGGCGGCACGGCGATTGGGCGGAGCTTACCGCCGAGGATGGGCTCGTCATCCACGGGCGAAGCGATGCAACGCTCAATCCAGGTGGCGTGCGCATCGGAACCGCCGAGTTGTATCGGCAGGTGGAGCAGATCGCGGAGGTGCTCGAGTCAATTGTCGTCGAGCAGACGGTAGGGGAGGGCACTGCGGCAGATACGCGAATCGTGCTGTTTGTCAGGATGCGCGAAGGCTTTTTCCTGGACGAGGCGCTCAAGACGACGATCAAGCGACGCATTCGCGAGTTTACAAGCCCGCATCACGTGCCAAAAGTGATTGTCGCCGTGGCCGATATTCCACGCACGCTCAGCGGCAAAATCACCGAACTGGCGGTGCGCGATGTGATACACGACCGCCTCGTGCGAAACGTCGATGCACTGGCCAATCCTGAGGCGCTGGCGCTCTTTCGCCACTTGCCCGAGCTTTCAGTGTAGAATGCCAGACAGACGGACTCGGGCCCGCCCCGTCTTCCCCCAGGAGTACCACGTCATGCGCGCACTTCTTCGTACCTTGGCGCTCGCCGCAAGCCTTGCCATCGCCCCAACGTTGATGGCGCAGGCCAAGCCAGCGACTGTGGCAAAGGCCGGGTCAGCCAAAACCGCGGCGGCACACGCAACAGTAACCTTGGTAGACATCAACAAGGCATCGGTCGCCGATCTCGAAGCGATTGCGGGAATCGGTACCGCCTACTCGGCCAAGATCATTGCCGGACGCCCATACGCCAACAAGACGCAATTGCTGCAGAAGAAGATTTTGCCGAAGGCCGTCTACGAGAAGGTCAAGAATCACATCATCGCCAAGCAGTAGTGCACTTTCAAACGCACAAACCTGGAGATGAGCGTGGGCGCGCCTGGATTGGCGCGCTCCCGCGTTCGCATATCTGAGTCGCGTGAAGTGGAACCGCATTCTTCCTTCACTTCTCCCTACTCCGATC
>JAYUWD010000008.1:0-7958 GCA_043753735.1 Gemmatimonadaceae bacterium | reverse complement strand
CATCCCGCTCATGGCGTTCATGAATGGGCCGAGTCCACGCGCCATGCACACATCGGTGGATTGCTGTCGCGCTTCGATCATGACGTGCTCACACTCATATCCGGCAACCCTTTCCTTCTTCCCGGTGCGAGTAATTTTTGGCTCGGGCATATCCGCTGTCGCGCCAGCCACTCGCCCAGCCGCCGCATCTGTCGACATCTCCATGTACATGCTCTGCGGGTCGAGCAGCACGTAGATCTTTTTTTCTGCGGGTACGCCAATGACGCCCATCGGCCCCATCTGCGACTTGATATTCATGCGCACCTTGCCGCCGTGCGCCATGTATTCGATCTCCTGCGGACCCGCACCACCAGGCCGTGATGCATTCATGCGCATCGTGATCACGCCGTCAAATACCTGCGCAGAAGCGATAGCGGTAGTGCTGCAAATCAGAGTTGCAACCGACGCCAAAGCGACGGAAAATGAATGCCGATTCATGAGTGTTTGTCAAAAGAAAATTGATGGTCAGGTCAGCCCGGCCTTCATCGCCTTGAGCACCAGGTCTGAGAAACGATCGATCTCGCCCACGGTGGTATACACGTTCGGGGTGACACGGATCCCGCTGAACTCTGCATGCATAATTGGCGTCTGCACGATGCGATGCGTTCCAAAAAGCCAATTGCCGAGTTTCACGGGATCCATTCCATCCACGGAGAAGTTCCCGATTCCGCCTCCCCATGGTGAATCCATGGGAGTCAGCATCTTCACGCGTCCGTTTCCTTCAGCGAGCAACCGCTTGGCCCAACGGTCGCGAAGATAGACGAGTCGCGCAAATTTCCGCCCCGCGCCGATCGCACGGTGAAACGCGAGCGATACATTGATCGCGTTGTGATTGGCCGCGGGATGTGTGCCAATCTCTTCAAATTTTCGGATGTTGTGATCCTGCTCTGCCGTGGCCCCGATCAATGGCCAGATCGCTTTCTGTTTCGACTTTCGGATGTAGAGAAAACCCGTACCGATCGGCGCAAGCAACCATTTGTGCAGACTTGTGCCGTAGTAATCGACGTCGAGCTGATCGCGCGTGAACGGGAACTGGGCAAACGCATGGGCGCCATCGACAAAGACTTCGATGCCTTTCGCGCGCGCCATCGACACGATGTCGTGCACCGGAAGAATTTGTCCGGTGAGATTCGTGACATGCGTGATCTCGATGACTTTCGTGCGCGGCGTGATCGCCGCCGCAAACCGTTCCGTGATTGCCGACGGCGACGTGGTCGGCACCGGAAACGAAATTTCTTTTAGCACAATCCCGTCGCGACGCGCGCGCTGGCGCCATGCGCTCACCATGCGCGGATAGTTCTGATTGCTGATGATGACTTCATCGCCCGGCTTGAGATCGATGCCGAAAATCAGTGCGGTCAGCCCTTCTGTCGCGTTGCGTGTGATCGCCATCTCTTCCGTGTCGCAGCCAAATTCCTGCGCCAGCTCGCGCCGAACGATTTCGACACGCGGCTCGAGGTCGCGCCACATCTGGATCACCGGCAACTCGTTCGAGTAGTGCAGGTCACGGATCATCTGATCCATCACATGCGATGGCGCGGGCGAACATCCACCGTTGTTCAGATTGATCCAAGTCCGATCGAGTTCAAACGCGCGTTGAATCGGTTCCCAGAAATCTTCGTCGGTCGCGAACGCCGCATCCTGCGCCGCGTTCCCCTGCCACGAAGGGGCGTCGGCGTCGAGCAGTCGCACCCCGCGACTGCGGGCGACATCGGCGGCATCGAGAAGGCGACGGATGGCGCCGGGGGCAAAGCTTGGCGCAGAGAGCGCAGTGGCGACGCCGGGGACGGCAGCCGCACCGGCGAGGGCTGATACGAAATGACGACGGTCCATCACTCGAACATGCCATCGGGCGACGTGGCGCGCGAGAGCTCCGTCCCCTATCGTCCTCCGGTGATGACTCTGATTCCCGTTCTTGAATCGATGCGCGGGCGGTCGACCCGACGTGCACCGCGCGCCGCGACCGCTGGCCTCGCCGCTGTCCTGCCGATGCTGCTCGCCCTCGGTGCCTGCACACAACCGTTGATGCTCGCCCCCAACGATGCGGCGACCGTGCTCGCGCATCGCACGATCACTGCGCCGAATCCGGGAGAGAAAGGGCCGATGAGTGTGCGGCATTTCTACTATGGCACCGGCGGCGACAAGCGTCGCGCCGAGTATCGCGATTCGTTGACGTACAAGACGCGAACAGTGGATGCGTCTCCTTTTGCGAAGATGCCACCCGCTGTGGCCAAGAGCCGCAAGAAGTACTGGGGATTCGACAACACGAAATTCCCCCTCAATGCGCGCGTCTGGTATCCCGTGGGGGAAGGGCCGTTTCCCGTGGTGCTCGTGGTGCACGGCAATCACAGCATGGAAGACTTCTCCGATCCCGGCTACCAGTGGCTTGGTGAGTTGCTCGCCTCGCGCGGATTCATTCTCGCGTCGATCGACGAAAATTTTCTGAACGGTGGCCTGAGTGGGGAGAACGATGCCCGCGGCTGGATGCTGCTCAAGCATCTCGAAGTATTTCGCGCACTGAACGACAGCGCGGGGAAACCGCTCTTTCACAAAGTGGACATGTCGCGCATCGCGCTCATGGGCCACTCACGCGGTGGTGAAGCGGTCGGCATCGCCGGCGCGTTCAATCGTCTGCCGTTCTACCCTGATGATGCATCACAAAAGTTCGGCTTCAACTTCAACATCAAGGCGTTGGTCGCCATCGCACCAGTGGACGGTCAGTACCGTCCCGCCGATCAGCCCACGCCGGTTTCAGACTACAGCTATCTCGTCATTCACGGTTCGCACGACGGCGATGTGTCGACGTTCAGCGGCCTGTCGTTGTACAACCGGCTGCGTTTCACGAAGCCGAGTGCGGATTTCAAAAGCGCGATCTGGATGTATCGCGCCAATCACGGTCAGTGGAATACCGTCTGGAACAATCGTGATCGCGGCAGCTTCTCGGTGCGCTCGCTCACGCTCGATGCGCTCATTCCCGGTGAACAGCAGCGCCAGTTCGGTCGCGTCGTGATCAGCGGCTTTCTGGAAGCAACACTCAATGGAAAGGACGAATATCGCGCGATGTTCCGCGATCATCGGAGCGCCGGCGACTGGCTTCCCCCCACGATGTATCTCACGCGTTATGCCGACGCGAACGCGCACTACCTCGCCACCTTCGATGAAGACGTCGACGTCACCACGGGCACGCCATCGGGCGTCCGCATCAGCGCCGAATCGTTGTCGGTGTGGAAGGAGAGTGATGTCCCGGCGCGCTCACGGGGCGGCACATTTCGCAGCAACGTCGCCACGGTTGGATGGAACAACGCACCGATCGGCAAGGACACGACCAAGGTGCGCGCGCCGGCAACGTTCACGATCACCATCCCCGATTCACTACGCGCCGCTTGGCAAACCAACGAACAGAGCACATTGCTGATCACCGTCGGCACCACGGACCAGATACCGGGGCCACGCAAAATCGCGAGCGACACGACGGTGAAACCCGACTCGAGCGGCGGGGCCGGGAAATCGGCAGCCAAGAAGCCACGCGCACCCAAAACCAAGCCCGTACAAGACTCAACGCCGCCCGATTTCTCGGTCGAGCTTGAAGATGTCGCCGGACACACGGCGCGCATCCCGATCTCTGCCGTGGGTGTGGTCAGGCGCCCATTGGACAGCTACATCTACCGCCGGAAAGGGCGAGACAAGGCCCAATTCCCAACGCTCGCCGAGCCGGTCATGCAGAGCTACCTGCTGCCACTCGCGCAGTTCAAGCGAGTGAACCAGGCTTTCGATCCGAATTCAGTGCGCCTCGTGAGGCTGGTGTTCGATCGGACCAAGGCGGGGGCGGTGATGCTGGACGATATTGGGTTCACGTCGGGCAGAAACTAGAGTAGTGAACTTCACAGTTCGCTCTCCCAAACTTCTTCAAAAACCAGTACGCAAGCCAAACGCAATCGTCCGCCCTGCCGTGACCGTTGCGTTATCTGGCGCCCCTCGCTGCACATTCAGCAGGTTGTCCCCGCTCAAGTGCATCGAGATCTCCCGTACGAGCCGGTAGTTGAAGCTGCCGCGCAACCGCGACACACCCGCATAACGCAGCCAGTAGTTGCGGAGCATTGCACCATTGAGATCGCGATCACGCACCGTGTCCGCGAGAGCCCGTCCAACGCCAAGGCGATCGTACCCCATCCAGTCTTCCGCGCGCGAGAACGCCGACGTCATCGACCATCGTGATGCCGTCCACGTAGCGCTCAGGCTTGTGGTTCTTGCGGGCACGTCAAGCATGCGATCACCGACGCGCAGATCGCCGCGGTATCCGCTCGCGACATTCGCCACACGACTCTCGACCGTTGCCAAGGTGCCCGCCAGCATCAATCGACCCACCTGCGTGCTGCCCTGCAACTCCCATCCACGATTGGTAATGGCACCCACGTTCTCCAACACATACGACATCGAGCGCGAGTATCCACCGCCAGCCCTGGGCGCCATTGTCATCGCGGCAATCGGCTGAATCAATCCAGATGCGCGCTGATCGAAACGCGTGACGTGCAACATGAAGGCGCGACCAAAGAGCATGTCAATTCCGCTCTCGACGCCAGACTGCGACTCAGGCTGCAATGCGTTGGACGCTTGCACCACGGTACGTCCCATCCAGCTCGTGCCGCGCGTGAGGCTGTACACGGGACGAATGCCTGTACCGTACGCCGTCCGAGCCTTGAGCACGACGCCGTGCACATCGCGCACGTAGGAAGCGCCCAGCATGGGGAGCAGTTCGGTCTGCGCGTTGGCCATGATGCCCATGCTCCGCTCGACTCGCCCACCCGCCACGAAAAACCACGCGTCGCGGTAGGCGACGTTGGCCTGCGCCAACAGTCCCCCATTCTGTACCCACGTCGTGCGCAGCGCCTTGAGCGCACCGGCGCGCAGCGGTGGAGACGGACCGAACATGGTGCCTGACGCGCGCGTTACAATTGGCTGACCGGACTCATCACGGACTTCGCGCAGAATTGCCTGCTCCGCGGCGAATGTCAGATTGAGCGACGTATGTTCCGACAGATTAAAGCGGCCTACCGTGCGAAGTCGCAGCGAACCGCGGTCGGCCGCGCCCTGCGCGTTGGTCAACTCACGCGCAGTGATCGCCGGCGTCGGAAGACCTGCGTTGGACAACCCTTGGAGTCGATAGCCGTCAACTCCGGCGATGATCGTGTGTGTCCACCGAAGCGTCGACATGATTGTTGCCGTTCCTCCAACGGTATACTGCGACATTTCCTGCCCGGCGGCGCTGTCGCCGGTAAAGCTGCTCGCGTCCTTCGGCGGCGGCGGGTACTTGCCCGTATCCGGCGCCGTCGGACTGGCATCAAACCCGTTGAACAGCGCAAGACTCCTCGCGGCGTTCGTGCGTGGCGTGGCATCGAGCGCGGCGGTCACACCGCCCAGCACAAGTTTGGTGCTCGCATCCGCGCGCTGCATCGACCAGCGCATCGTGCCGGTGAGCACACTGCGCGAGCGCACCACCCGCATGTCGGCGTCCGCGAGCACACGACGCTCGGACGCACCGGGCACATACGCGCCAACTGTTCCCACGCTGAGACCAAAACCAAATGTCCGCTTCCCACTGCCGCCGCGCAGCGCAATCGCGTGCTCCTGCACAAAGGCGTTGCTCGGCGCATACGAAGTCGCGGCCACCCCTGCACTCGTCGACAGCTGCAGCGATAGCGCGCCAGACGATGTGCCATCGTGTCGCGTCAGGATGTTCACCACACCGCTGATTGCATCGGCACCGTAGAGCGCCGCACCCTGCGGACCACGAATCACCTCGATGCGGTCGACACGCGATGGATCGAGTTGCGTCACCAGCAACGGGTTCGCCACTTCGATGCCGTCGAGATAGATCTTGGGCGCGCTCACACCAAACGAACTCGCTCCGCGAATGCTGCCGTAGCGCGCCGACACCGAACCCGCCGACAGCGACCAGCTCCAGATGCCGGGCACGGTCATGTCGAGCGCATCGCCAAGCGACGACGCACCGAGTTTTGTAAGCGTCGCTCCTTCGATGACATCGAGTGCGAACGGGGAACCGCGCTGCGATGCGCCGTCCGGCGTACCCGTCACGACCACGCGGTCGAGCACACTCGCACGACGCGTCCCTGAGGCGACATCAATGCCGCTCGACGACCGGGACGGCGCGAGCACGATCTGCGTCGCACCAATCACGATGGGGCGCAACGTGGTGCCACTCAGCAATGTCTCGAGCACCGCACCAATCGAAATCCGATCAATCGCGACGCACACTCGCCGGTCCCGCGGCAGCAGCTCGGCGCTGTACGACAACTCGACGTGTGCAAGCGTCGCCACACTATCCAACGCCTGGCGTAGCGAGACATCCGTCAGTCTCGCGTTGACGATGCGATCCAGCGGTGCCGCCCACGATGAGCCACGATCGATCGACGCACCCCGCACGGTGCAGCCCACGTCGACTGCGGCAACATTGGCTCGCGCATCGGCGCGCGCGGCGTGCGCCGCCACCGCCGGGGCGCCTTGTGCAGTTGCAGCTCGCGGAAACGCGAACGCCGCCGGCACGATCAACGCTGTGATCGCACCCGCGACGAGATACCGCCGCACTGCACCGATAGCCTGCATGCGCCTCAGGGAGTCGTGCTTCGTCCAGCCATTTGCAAAATGACGGTGTCACCGTGCTGTATAACGTCGACGCCGAGTGCGAGTGCAATCACCCTGATCACATCGGCGGCCGAATCGGCCTGAAACGGGATGTTCATCGTACGCTTGGCCAATGCTGGGTCGCCAAAACGAAGTTCAATTCCGTACCACCGATGCAGATCCGCCTGCAGCTCGAGCAGCGTTGCATCGCGGTACGCCAACTTGCCGTGCGTCCACGACACATCGTCTTCCGTCACCGTTCCACGAGAGACCGCAACCTGCTCACCGTTAACCACACCCCGGTCGCCCGCACGCAGCTCCACCGATGCTTTCGATCCGGTTTGGCCCGCGTGCAATGCGACAACTCCGTTTGTGACGGCGACCACGACGTTCCCGACTTCATCCGTCTTTACCGTGAATGCGGTTCCGATGTCACGGATGACCGCCTGGTTGGCGTGGACGGTGAACGGATGTGCTTCGTCGTGCTGGACTTCAAAGTACGCCGCGCCTTGAAGCGTCACATCGCGGGTTGTCGTCCCGTAGCCGGCCGCAACCGTCATCTTGCTTCCCGGGGCAAGAATGACGCGACTTCCGTCGGAGAGCCGCACCGAGTCGCGAATGCCGACCTTTGTGGCAAACAGCTGCTCGGCCGATGCGCGCTCATCTCCGCGCCGCCCACGCGCGACAAAGACCAGCAGCGCTGCCGCAGACGCCAACATCGCCAGCTGCCAAGCCCGCACTGTTTTGCGGGTGGTCGGCGCCGCTACGATTCGCGGCACACTCAACGTACGCTGGCCTAGCGCAGGTCGGATCACCCCTCCGTCGGAGAGGCGCAATTCCGGAGCCGCATCTGGTCCGACTGTGACTGCATCGGCGGCGACGATGGCAGCGTCGGCGATGATGCGTGCCCGAACCCGGGACAGTGCATCGTTGACGTTCACACTCAGTTCCGACCGAGCCACAGCCATTCCCGCCCGACGTTGCACAGCCGCCACCAATGCGGCGTCTCCGTCATGCGACTCCAGCCAGCTCTGCACCGCGCGCAACTCGGCCTGATCGCTTTCGCCCGCGATGTAGCGGGAGATCGCGTCCCAATCGGCGTCATGACCGTCTGACGGCTGCGGACCGGAATCGTTGGTCATGCCGAGGGAACACGGAAGCAGAATGTCACCCTACGTCGGCTGCAGGAAGTCCGCGTTAACGACCGGCGACAGGCAACGTCGGAGTGTACCGAGACGGAATTTCAACGTAGTATACGTCAACCGTGCGCCTGACGGTCA
>JAYUWD010000007.1:0-2587 GCA_043753735.1 Gemmatimonadaceae bacterium | reverse complement strand
TTTTGCTGCCGGCACCACCGCACCCTGTCCAAAGAACTCATGTGCGACCCCATCAAACAGCTTGCGGTCAACTGTAACACCGGCGTCCTTCAATTTGGCCGCGAGAAGCTCACCGTCGGTACGCAGCGGATCGATTTCGGCGTTGATGATCGTGACTGGCGGCAAGCCCTTCAAGTTTGCCGCTAACAGATTGAGCCGAGGGTCGTTTACGTCCGCCGGGGAACGGACATACTTGTCCGTGAACCACACCATCATCGGCCGACTGAGCGGTTTCGCGTTTGCATTCTCGCGATAGCTGACGGTATTGGTGTCGCTCCCGGCAATCGGATACACTGCGAGAATCGAGGTTGGCAACTGGATGCCTTTGTCGCGCGCCGCGATTGCCGTTGCCATGGCGAGATTACCACCAGCGCTCTCGCCAACTATTGCAACGCGCGCCGGATCACCCTGTATTTTCCCGGCGTTGGCCAGTACCCACTGATAAGCTGCGAGCGCATCGTCGTGTGCTGCAGGAAACTTGTGCTCGGGCGCTTTCCGATATTCGACAGACACAAGCACAGCCGCCGCGGCGTTCGCCAATGCACGCGCTGAGCCATCGTATGTGTCGATGGTGGCAATCACAAAGCCGCCGCCATGATAGTAGACAATGACTGGGAATGGGCCCTTCCCAGCGGGGGTGTACACGCGCACCGGCAATGGACCCGCCGACGTGGCTATTGTCCGGTTGGCAATGGAGCCGACAGCTTCCGGCGTCGTCGGCTTTCCTTGCTTCTTGAGAAGCGCCATGACGGCGTCAGCAGGCGATGGTTGCTTGCGTGCCTCAATCGCGCTCAGCGTTTCAATCGGCTTTCCGCCGAGCATTCCAAGCTCATCGAGCACCTGCTTTTGCTCTGTGCCCGGTGTGCTCATAACGGTGTTGCCGGTACGCGCTGTGCTGTCTCCGGGCCCCATTCCCGCGCGGGGTGGATACATACCCTCGGCTAGTCGACCGTTTGCCGAATCCGACATATCATTCCTTTTTTCTGATCCTCGGCACGCGAGCGTTATGACAGATATCAAGGCCACTGCTGCGTGCCGACCACAAGCGCGCGCATACATGGAACCAGCGTGAAGTCGTAGTGTCTTGGGCATGGTTTACGTATTCCTTAGAGGTTTGTGAGCGACGGGCAATCGCGGACGTTATTGCGCAAGAAGCGCACCGCCCTCCTGTTGGCCATCAAAAGCCAAGGTCGTCTATTCCGCCCAGCACACGCGAGGCCGCGGAAGATCCATCGCCAGCTTGCTCGGCTTCACCGTCATCATCGTCCTCCCCCTCGATGTCCGTCGCCAAGCCGTCCTCGTCAAGATCCTCTTCGTCGGTGTCTTCGAAGGCGTCGTCGTCCAACCCATCGTCGTCGTCGAGATCGCTGCGTCGACTTTGCGTCCGGGCTAGGTACGGCGGAGCGGACGGTTCGCGGGCAACCGTGGTTGTGCGGGCGGTGCGTACGGTCGAGCCCACCATCTGGTGTGTCATTGCTTCCTCACTGACCTGTAAATCCAGGATCGTAGTTAGCGATTGGTTGATGAATATTCCCCGTTATACAGGTGAAGCAGGGAGCGTGCCGTTCCGAACTGCGTTTAGAACGTCCGCGTTCAATGCGACCTGACCAGCACCCATGGCCATCTCTTCATCGATCACCATCAATCGTCACTGCACCAGGTCGCCGCACGACCGAGTACGAATCTGCGCATGTCGGCGAACGTCGCGTTGATCGCACAAAACTTGCGACGCAGATGACAATACCTGCGACGAGACCAGGATTCGTGCATTCGCGCGTCGCATAAACCACTCTCCGACCGCGATCATGCCCAAGAACAGCTCGAAGTCCGCAAAACCCTCGGATTCATCCGAAGCGAAGCCGAGTGGCAGGCGATCGGAAGATCACGACTCGAATGCTGTCCCTCGGTCGCAGGAGGTGCACTTCGTGCATGCGGAAGAGGTGCAATCGCTCGTCGCGGCAATACCGTACAATCGCAACACCGCGCACGAGTTCGGTCATGCCCAAGCATTGAGGCCTGTGGCGGGGACAACTGTAGCGCCGCCATCGGCATCGACCGTCGCAAGCACACTGTCCGAAAAGAACGCATCGACCAAAACCGGCCAGGTGACGCCCGCGGGCGTCGCTGCCGTCGGCGGAACGCTGGCACGCGTGCGCGTGGACTCAACCGGACAGCACCTTACGACCAATCAGGGTGTCGCGATCAGCGACAATCAACACTCCCTGAAGGCGGGGCTACGTGGTCCCACGCTCCTCGAAGATTTCATCCTGCGTGAAAAGATCACGCACTTCGATCACGAGCGTATCCCCGAGCGGATCGTACACGCACGCGGCTCCGCGGCTCACGGGATCTTTAAAGCCTATGATTCGCTCGCTAAATACACGCGCGCTGCGCCGTTCTCTGCAGCGGGAAAGCAGACACCGGTATTCGTACGCTTTTCGACCGTTGCCGGTGAGCGCGGTTCCGCAGACACGGCGCGTGACGTGCGTGGGTTCGCGGTCAAGTTTTATACCGACGAAGGCAACTGGGATTTGGTGGGCAACAACAT
>JAYUWD010000006.1:0-7968 GCA_043753735.1 Gemmatimonadaceae bacterium | reverse complement strand
CGTCGGCAAGAATGCGCCGATCGACCGCACCAAGTCCCATGCGCGCTGCCAGTGCATCGAACAGCTGCAGCGAGAGCAGCTGCACCTGTCGGGAATGCGGCTCTTCGTAATGACACTTCTCGGCGAATTCGCGCACTGAACGCTCGCGTGCAGCGCCAGGATCGGCGACAACCGGAGTGACGCGCGCTGATTCGAGCAGCAAGCCTTCGCGAATACCGTAGGCCGACGTGAGCAGATCGCGGGGGTCGAAGCGGGCCAGCACTTCGGCGGCCGTCGCGAGACCAGCAACGATGATGTCGGCGCGCGCGGGATTGAGACCAGGCACCTGGGAGCGTTCGTCCGGATCGAGGCGCTGTACCCAGTCCAGCACATGCTCGAGTTCAACTCGTGTCACGCGCGTACCGTGCGCAGAGCGCACCGAAACACCCGTGCGATGCAGCACGATGCCGGCAAGATTGGTGAATGTTCCGCCGGATCCGATCACACGCGTGCCGCGCCAATCTTTGACAGGCACGGATCGCCGCAGCCCATCCCGAACGTGCTCGCGAAGCTGGCGCACGCCTTTCGGACGCAAAGTCGGCGAAAGAAATTTTTCGGTCAGTCGTACGGCCCCGAACGGAAGTGAAGCCACGCGCTCGATCAGTCCGTCTTTCGCGAGCACGAGCTCGAGTGAACCGCCGCCGATATCCATGACCAGCGAGCGACCCGATCCGAGCTCGAAATGTGCCAGCGCGCTGCGGAAGCAAAGCAGCGCTTCTTCCTCGCCGCTGAGCACGCGAACTTCAACGCCTGTCGACTCACGTACACGCGATGTGAATTCGCCGGAATTGGTTGCATCACGAACGGCACTCGTCGCAACAATTTCGATGCGCGCGGCCCCATACTGGCGCGCCAGCAGGACCATGCGTTGCACGGCGGCGACCGCCGCATCGAGTGCGGTGCGTCCGAGCTCACCAGTGAGTTCGAGCCCTTCGCCCAACCGCGGCATGGCCTTCATTTCGTCAACGACTCGGATCTGCCCGGTCGAAGACACATCGGCGATGATCTGGCGTACCGAGTTGGATCCGATATCGATCGCGGCGATGCGGATATCGCCCGTGGGCGATGCATCCGTCACAAGTTTGGGGACGAGGCTCATGCGCGCCGCGCGTCGGCGCGCGTCGGAAACACGCCTTTCTGTACGGTACCCGCCTGCTCCAATTCCTTCGCCACTTCTTCATCGTACCGATGACGAATTTGCTTGCCTTCCGCGAGATAGACGGCGTCTTCACCGATGTTTGTCGCGAGATCACCGACGCGTTCGAGGTTGCGGCTCACGAGCAGCAGTTCCAGGGAAGGGGCGATCGTGCGTGGGTCGGCCATCATGTGTGTAAGCAGAGTGCGAAAAATTCCTTCATGCAGCGCGTCCACCTGATGATCCGCCTTGCCCACCGCCCGACCGAGGGTGCCGTCACCGCGAATGAATGCGTCCAGTGCATCACTGAGCATCGCCCGTGCCCGTCGTGCCATGTCGGCGATCGCGGGGACATTGGGCGTCGCGGCGCGACTCTCGACGAGGCGAACTGCGCCCTGCGCAATGTTGACCGCGTGATCACCGACGCGTTCGAGATCGCTCGACACCTTGATCGCGCCGATCAGAAAGCGAAGGTCTCGCGCCATTGGCTGCTGAAGCGCGAGCAACGAAATGGCGAGGTTCTCCGCTTCGACTTCGATGCGATCGAGTTCGCGATCTGCCTCGATCACGGCCTCCGCCTTTTCACGATCACGCTCCAGTAGCGCTTCGACGGAGAGATCCACGAGCGTTTCTGCGCGCTCGGACATGTCCAGCAATTTCTGCTTGAGCACGCCGAGTTCATCGTGGAAATGCCTGTACCCGCCGCCGTCCGCCATCAACTGAGCCTCCCCGTGATGAACGCCTCTGTCCGCGATTCGCGTGGGCTCGTGAAGAGCCGCTGTGTGCTGTCCACCTCGACGATGCGCCCATCCAGCATCACCACCGTCTGATCGGAGACCCGCGCCGCCTGATGCAAGTTATGCGTGACCAACACGATTGTGAGGCTGCGGCGCAATTCGTAGAGCAACTCCTCTATCCGCTGGGTTGCCGTGGGATCGAGGGCGCTGGTGGGTTCGTCGAGCAGCAAAACCTCAGGATCATTGGCGAGTGCGCGCGCAATGCACAACCGCTGCTGCTGACCTCCGGAGAGGCGCAAGGCGCTTTCGCGCAACCGGTCCTTGACTTCGTCCCAAAGCGCCGCGCGTTGGAGTGCGCGTTCAACGAACTCGTCGAGGTGGCGGCCGTCTGCGAGTCCATTCAGCCGCGGCCCATATGCAACGTTATCGAAGACGGATTTGGGAAATGGATTCGAGGACTGGAACACCATCCCAATCCGCTGGCGTAGCAGGCTGGTGTCCATTGCAGGCGAGTAGACATCCTCGCCGTCGAGCAACACGCGCCCAAGGTGGCGAAAGCCCGGGATGAGATCGTTGAGCCGATTGATGGCACGCAGAAGGGTTGACTTGCCGCAACCAGACGGACCGATCAATGCGGTCACGCTCTGCGGCGTCACCTCAAGATTGATCCCGACTAGCGCCTGCGTTCCGCCGAACCAAGCCGAGAACCGCTCGACGAGCACGCTTCCTTCCCGAACCTTCGTGTCTCCGCCTGGTCTTGTCATCCAAACCGTCCAGTGACGTACGCTTCGGTGCGCTGGTCCTGTGGCGTGGTGAAAAGTGCACCCGTGGGTGCGTGTTCGACGAGTTCGCCGTCAAGCATGAAGGCAGTAACGTCTGAGACGCGCGCAGCCTGCTGCATGTTGTGTGTGACAATGATCAGGGTCACAGTGCCACGGAGTTCGTACACGAGCTCCTCGATCCGCTGCGTGCCGAGCGGGTCGAGTGACGCGGTGGGCTCGTCGAGGAGCAGGACCAGCGGGTCCACTGCCAGCGCTCGGGCGATGCACAGGCGTTGCTGCTGACCTCCCGAAAGCGCCAGGGCGCTTCCCAGCAACCGTTCCTTGACTTCGGCCCAGAGTCCTGCGCGGGTCAGCGCGCGCTCGACGATGGCGTGCATCGCCGACTCAGCGGCGAGGTTACCGGCACGAACGCCGGCTGCGACGTTGTCGAATATGGATAGTGTCGGAAATGGTGTTGGCCGCTGAAAGACCATTCCGACCCGTCGACGCAGGGCGATCCGGTCGACATGTCGCGCATAGATCTCGTCGCCGTCGATGCGCACGCTGCCCTTGGCGACCGCTCCAGGAACACTCTCGTGCAGCCGATTGATGCAACGCAGCAGTGTTGACTTGCCGCAGCCCGACGGTCCGATGATCGCCGTCACGATTCCCGGGCTGCACGCGAGCGACACGTTGCGAACCGCGACGCGGCTTCCGTAGCTGGCGGTCAGCTCGCGAATCGCGACTTCTGGAGCCTTTGATGCCGAGTTTACCGGCAGCTTTGGAGACATCACGTCGTGCGGCATCGCCACGTTAAACATCGCGGAAGTCCGCCCGTGGCGCGACCCCCGCGATGAGCGATTGCCGTGCGCGAAGCACTGCGCGTGCGATCACGCTCATGACAGTGACCAGCAACAGCAACACGAGAGCGCCGGCCCAAGCCTGTGCACGCCAATCGTCGTAGGGGCTTTGAGCGTACGCAAAGATTTGCAGTGGCAGCGCTGCGATCGGACGGGTCGGATCGAGCGACCAGTAGGAATTGCCAAAGGCGGTGAACAACAGTGGGGCGGTTTCTCCGGCGGCTCGCGCGACCGCGACCAGCGCAGCTGTGACGATGCCGGGCATCGCTGTACGGAGCACAATCACGAGCGACGTTCGCCACCGCGGAAAACCAAGTGCGAGCGCCGCCTCGGCGAGCGTGGCGGGCACGAGATTGACCATCTCCTCCGTCGCGCGGGTCACGAGTGGTACGATGACCAGCCCCAGAGCAAACCCGCCGGCGAGCGCGGAAAAATGCCCACTCGGGCGTACAATCAGTTCCCAGGCAAAAATACCGAGCACGATGGACGGGAGTCCGCTCAGCACATCGGCAACAAAGCGCACCACTTCGGCCAGTCGGGTCTCACGATGTTCGGCGAGGAAGAGCCCCGCGCCGAGTCCGATGGGCAGCCCAAGCAGCGACGCAATCCCCACCAGCAACAGCGTTCCGACGATGCCATTTGCCATCCCGCCACCGCTGATACCCGACGGCGCCGGTGCATGCGTAAAAAAATCGATTGAGAGTGCACCGGCGCCACCAATGATCAGGTGGGCAAGGATGGCCAGCAGCGGCAGGACGGCCAGCAGAGCTGCGGTCCACACAAACGCGGTCATCATGATCCCGGCACGTCGGCGCGCAGCAAGTGCACGTAGCCTTTGCGGGTGGCGCCGTTCGCTGTCGATGCCATCCATGCCGGTCGGGATGCGGGTCATCGTGTTCCTTCGAGCCGACGAACGCGCCACACCAGCCATCGCGCCAGCATGTTGACCACCAGTGTGATGACCAACAACAGGCCGGCGACGGCCATCAGTGCAGACATGTGTGCATCGGTCGAGGCCTCGCCGAACTCGTTGGCCAACAACGAGGCCATGGTGTAGGCGGGATCGAATAGCGACGATGGGATGGCGTGTCGATTCCCGATGACCATGGTGACGGCCATGGTTTCTCCGAGTGCGCGGCCGAGTCCGAGCATCACGCCGCCTACGAGCCCTGAACGGGCGTATGGGAGCACCGCATCGCGAATGACTTCCAGGCGCGTGGCACCCAGTGCGAGTGCCGCCTCGCGCTGGGCGCGCGGCACCGCGGCGAGCACCTCCCGCGAGACCGCGGCGATGTACGGCAGAATCATGATCGCCAACACCAGCCCTGCCGCCAGCAGGCTCGGGCCATAGATCGGGCCGCGAAAGAGAGGCAATCCGCCAAGCGTGGCCTCGAGCGGAGGCATGACGTATAGGCGCAGAATCGGCACGAGGACAAATAGTCCCCAAAGCCCATACACGACGCTCGGAATGGCCGCGAGCAGGTCGATCAGGAATGCGACTGGCGCGCGCAGTCGTTGCGGTGCGAGCTCGGAGGTGAAAATGGCGGCACCAATCGCGAGCGGTGTTGCAACCAAGAGCGCGAGCGCGGACGACAGGAGAGTGCCGACCACGGCAGGCAACGCGCCAAAACGCTCGTGGGAGACGTCCCACGTTCGCCCTGCCACCAGATCGCCACCATTCGTGACGATGGCCGGCCAGGCCGCACGCACAATCACGATCCCAAGCACGACCAGCAGCAGCGGGATCGAAAGCGCGCACGCCGTGGTGAACGCCCGATACACCCAATCGCCGAGGGGCTCGGAGCTGCCAAACTTTGCTAGAGGCGTGTTCGCAGGTTCGTCACCAGATGCAGGCGACGAAGTCGCAGTGGACGGGGGTGGTACGGCGAGCACCACGAACGGCACGCCCGTCACGGCATCTTGATCGAACGAGGCGATGATGTCATCGACGATACAGGGACCAGGGCGTCAAGCTGATTCAGGACTGTGACTGCCGTCTCAGTGGGGAGCGCGACGTACCCCAGCGCGCTAGCCATGTCCCCTCCCTCGGCGAGCGCCCATCGGAGAAACTCCACGATTTGCCGCGTTTTGACTGGACCAATCGCGTCCGGTGCGATCAGCATCCACGTGAATGAAACAATCGGATATGCGTGAGGAGATGGCGCATTCACGAGCGAGGCGCGAAGGTCACGCTTGGTGCTGTCCCCGTCGATGCTGGTTGCGGCTGACGCAATCTCAAAGGGCATCGGGGAAACGAATCGCCCTGCGCGATTTCTGATGTGAACAGCGGGAAGACGATTTTGTCTCGTGTATACGACTTCGAGATAGCCGATCGCGCCGACCATTTGCTTCACCTGACCAGCCACGCCCTCGTTGCCCTTACCGCCAATCCCGGTCGGCCAGAGCACATCCTTTCCACGCCCTGGCCCCGACGACCAGGCGGGGCTGACCGCTGCCAGGTAGTCGCTGAAGATGTACGACGTCCCGCTGCCATCCGCCCGATGCACGACCAGAATGTCGGCGTCAGGGAGTGACTGGGTCGGGTTGAGCGCAGCGATGCGCTGATCATTCCACTTCGTGATGCGTCCGAGGAAAATGTCGGCAATGACGTCGCCCGCGAGATTGAGCGGGCGTTTGAGTGTCGGGAGGTTGTAGGTGATCGCCACGGCACCGAGGACAGTCGGAATGTGGACGATGCGCATCTGACTTTGCGCCAGCTCCTCGTTGGTCATTGGCACATCGGTTGCGCCGAAATCGACAGTACGGGCGAGCACCTGCCGAATGCCACCCCCCGAACCAATGGATTGATAATTGATCCGTACGTTGGTGTGTTGCGCGTAATCGTTGAACCAGCGTGAGTAGAGCGGATAGGGAAACGTCGCACCGGCGCCCGTGAGATCGACGCGCGTGCCTGCAGGCGCCGGCGAGGCGGAGTCGCTGACTGCACTGCGCGGACTGTCGCCTTTACAGGCCGTCACTGCGAACAGCAGCGCCAGCACTACTTTTGCGCAGCTGATTCTTCTGGCGCGTTCGATCACAGCTTGTTCGCGTAGCCGAGAAATTTGAAACGTTTGTCACGTTCGACAATCGTGCCAAAATAGCTGTTGGCGGGGAGCAGCTTTCCATCGGCTATGAGCTGAACAGCGCAGCGTTGGTGCAGGAGGCTGCCGTTTTCATTCACGGGTGCGTCGGGACAAGTGACCTTACGCGCTTCGAGCGGCTTGCCGCCAAACTTGTTGAGCATACTGGTCGTGCCTTCGTTGGAGCTGGCCAGAATCTGCCCCCACAGGAGCTGAGGCGGCGCTTCGTATGGTGGTTTGCTCATGGCGGAATTCGGGTAGTAGAGCCAGGCAAACTCGGCGCGATCAACGAGCATATGATTCAGTTCGACCGTGTCCGAGGTTGCGACGGCCTTGGCCCAACGGGCGACCAGGGCGTCGATGTTCGCGCTGGAGTGGCGCAGGGTGTCGAGACGGTCGATACCCACGCGAAAGCGGTCGAGTTGCACCGCGATTGGGAGGATCGAATCCACGACGCCGCCCGTGGCCACGACGTCCTTGATGTGCTGTTGTTGGGAATCGGCAGGCGCCTCGGTCTTGCACGCCGCGAGCAGGATGACGACGGGCGAGATAGCGGAGAATATTGAGAAGCGGAGTGCGCGCATCGGGGAAGGGGCTGAATGAAAACGGTCGGCGCCGAACCCACGGCACCGACCGTTCGACAAACTGACTTCGAAGTGCTACGGCACGCTAGTTACGCGCGTAGTTCGTCCAGTTGGCCCACCACTTGGCGCCGCCCGGAGCTGCTGCGCCGCGATACGCCGTCGGCACGATGAACGTGCCCGCGCGTGCGGAGATTCGGGGATCGTTCGCGAAGGTGCTCAAACCACCCGTAGCGATCGGCGACGTGCCGCTCGGCGACCAATCAAACTGCGCACCCGTCGTGGTGGTGCCGGCAGTGGGGAGTGCCGTGAACAGGCTGGCAGCTGTCACGTTTGCCGCGCCGACCGTGAAGCTCGAGCCACGTGCATCGAGCGCTGCTTGCTGGCCGAAATTGTTGCCACCGGTCGCGTCGAAGGGGTTGCCGCCGGCAAGGCTGCCAACTTCTGCGACGTAGATGTTGCGCAGGATCAGCGAATCAACCTGGAAGCGGTTGTTCGACGTAGTGTCGCGCAATGAGATGGCGCCGCGCGCCCAGCGAGTCACCACACCGTTGATGTAGTACCCACCCGTACCGCGGCGGAGCACCATTCCGATCCCGCCGTTTGCCGGAACGGTGACGAGTTCACCCACACCAACCATGGTGAAGTTGGCGAACACGTTCATCGTGTAGAGCCCGTTGTCGCGCCCCGAGCTCTGCGCATTTGCCCCGGACGGCGCGGTGCAGCCACCACCGTTGCAACCATCAACTTCGAAACCCTGCGGATCCGCCGAGAT
>JAYUWD010000005.1:0-7979 GCA_043753735.1 Gemmatimonadaceae bacterium | reverse complement strand
CACTCAATCAAACCGTGCGCACGCTGCATCCCGGTGTGGTCACGATCGCCGAAGAGAGCACCACATGGCCCAAGGTGACGCATCCCATCTCCGAGGGTGGCCTTGGCTTCACCTTCAAGTGGAACATGGGGTGGATGCATGATACGCTCGACTATTTCAAAGTCGATCCGTTCTTTCGCAAGGGTTCGCACAACAAGCTGACGTTCGCGATGATGTATGAGTTCAGCGAACGATTCATGAATCCGTTGTCGCACGATGAAGTGGTGCACCTCAAGAAGTCGTTGCTCGAAAAGATGCCCGGTGATCAATGGCAGCGGTTCGCGAATCTGCGTACGCTGATCGGCTATTCGATTACGCGTCCGGGCAAATCGCTGTTCTTCATGGGCACAGAGCTCGCGCCGTATCGCGAGTGGAATCATGATGCGAGTCTCGATTGGCACCTTGCGCACGATCCCCGCCGAGTCGGTCTCGATGCGTTCATGGAGAGGCTCGGCGAGCTCTACGCCGCACACTCTTGTTTCTGGCGTCGCGATCATGATCCGTCGGGGTTCAGCTGGATCAGCGTTGACGACAGCGAGCAGTCGGTGTTGTCGTACGCGCGTCATGACGGACAAGCGCATGCCGTTGTCGTGCTCAACCTCACGCCTGTGCCACGCAACGAGTACCGCATGGGTGCACCACATGCCGGGACGTATCGCTGTGTGTTGAACAGCGATTCGGCGGAGTTTGGTGGTAGTGGATTTTCGGTTCCTGAGACTGTGGTCACGGAAGCGACCGCGCAGCATGGATATGCTCAGTCGATGGTGCTGGCACTGCCGCCCATGAGCATGATGGTGCTCTTTCCAGACCCCATGCCCGCTGTTGCGCCCGTCGAAGGGGTAGAGACGGTCGCGGTCGTGCCTGAGGGCGATGTCATTGTCGTCGTCGAGGGTCGCGAAGGCGCGACGCGTGACAAGCCCAAACGCATCAAACGTCGCAAGGTGAAGTCGGAAAAAGCGCCTAAGGCGGAGAAGTCGTTCAAGGCGGAGAAGGAGCCCAAGGCGCAGAAGACGACCAAGGCCGACAAGGTGGCGAAGGCTGAGAAGAAAGCAAACGCCGCCAAGGCAACCGAAGAGAAAAAAGCGGACAAGCGACGCGCGAAGGCTCTGAACGCGGCGAGTGCGGCGGATGCGGCCACTTCGGCGAGGGCCGACCGTGCGACCGAGCTGCCGACTGGTGAAACCGCGACCGCCGCCGGTGAATCGCTACTTCTGCCCGTTCCTCAGCCTGCGGCTCGCGTTCGTAAAGCTCGCCCCAAGCGACTCACCCCCCCGCCTGCGCCGTCACCGTACGCGGACGGGACCTCGGCGCCGTCCAAGCCAACGCCTCCGCCGCGCAAGCGCCCACCACGCAAGCGCGCGTCACGCGCGAAGCCCAAGCCGCCAGTCGAGGGTGACGCGTGAACCGGATGTCCATACGGACAATTCTGTTTGGCGTACTCGCAATGGTCGCAGCAGGCGTTTGTGTTCGACTGGGGATCTGGCAACTCGATCGGCTCAAGCAGCGGCGCGCGCTCAACGCGCTTGTCCTCGCGCGCACGAGTGGCGCCGCGGTATCGATCAGCGAATTGCAGGGACAGGACACGAGCGCCATTCACTGGCGACGTGTCACGGTTCGCGGGGTCGCCGACTACGACGGGGAGCTGGTGCACGCCACGCGTTCGCAGGCAGGCTCGCCGGGGGTGCATTTGCTCACACCGGTGCGCCCGCTCGATGGCGCGTGGGGCGACACCAACCTGTTGGTGTTGCGCGGTTTTCTCTATGCGCCGGACGGTCGAACGGTCGACTGGGCTGCGGCGCGTGACGCGGACACACTGTCGTTCGACGCGCTCGTCACCGAGTTTCCTCCTGCCCGCGAGGGCACGGTGAAGATGCCGTCCGCCGCGCGGGCTGTCCGATTCCTCGATCGCGATACACTGCAGACGATGATGCATCGACCGCTTGCGCCGTTTATTCTCCTCGCATTGGGCGACACGGTGACGCGCGATATCAAAAAACCGACGCGCATCCCGCCGCCATCATCGAGTGAAGGATCCCATCAGTCGTATGCCTACCAGTGGTTTGCTTTCGCCACCGTGGCGCTGGTTGGATTTGTTGCGGTCGCGCGGTCGGACCGGCGTCGTGCTGAACAGCGCGCGCTGGGTCACTGATGGAGCGCGCGAGGGCACAGTTCACGGTTGCCAGCAGGGCCGAATCCTATGCGCCCGCGTCAGCGGCTGATCGCACACCAACGCATGATGTGGGGCCGACCAGATGGACGTGGCCAATGCCGCTCAAATCCACGGGCTGCTCGCTGCATTTTTCCCGTGCCTGGGCGTGCATCTCGCGAAAGGAAAGCGATGTCAACCGATCGAACCATGGCGCGGAGACACGCGGTCACACTGCTCCTGATACCAAGGTGCGAACGCTGTTGCACCGTCGCGACAAATGAAAACGATCGACACTGCGCTGCCCGGCGTCGTCGTGCTGGAGCCTGACGTACGCGTGGATGACCGCGGCTTCTTCGTGGAGCTCTGGCATGAAGCGCGGTACGAAGCGATTGGCGTGCGCGGGCCGTTCATTCAAGACAATTTGTCGCATTCCCGAAAAGGCGTGTTACGCGGTTTGCACTTGCAGTGGCCGAACGCACAGGGAAAGCTGGTGGTCGTGCCCCACGGCGAAGTGTTCGATGTGGCGGTCGATGTGCGGCGGGGCTCACCTACTTTCGGCCGGTGGATCGGCACCATTCTGAGCGGAATGAATCACCGTCAACTTTGGATTCCACCAGGCTTCGCGCACGGGTTCGCCGTGCTCAGCGATGGGGCGACGGTGCAATACAAGACAACCGCGCCGTATGTGCCGCAGGACGAGGTCACCGTTGCCTGGGACGATCCTGCAATCGGGATTGAGTGGCCCCTGACCGCGCCACTGATGTCGCCGCGTGATGCGGCCGCGCCGCGATTGGCTGAGGTTGAGGAAGCTCGTCTTCCAACGTTTTTTCCGTTGTTGCAGTAGCTACGGAAAAATTGGCGCGTGTGCGCCGCGTCCTTGCAACAGCGCGATCTACGATCGTGGCTCGATGCCCGGATCAAATACCGCCGACGCGGTACGCAGCAGAATCTGCAGGTCGCGGCGCAGTGTCAACGTGCGGACATACGCGAGCTCGATTTCGGTGCGCTGCGGATAGGGCAGGTGATGGCGTCCATTCACCGCCCACGCGCCGGTGAGTCCGGGTCGTACTGACAGCAGCGTCAGCACTTGGCCGTCGTAATGCCGCAGTTCATCGGCCACAAGTGGACGCGGACCGACCAGCGACATGTCACCAACCAACACATTCCAAAGCTGCGGCAATTCGTCGAGGCTGCTTTGCCGAAGGACTCGGCCAACGCGAGTGACACGCGGATCGCTGGAATCGGGAAGCTTGAAACCGTTGCGCTGATAAGCCTCCAGAAGTGCTGTATCGGACAACAAGCGCTGTTCCGCGTCTGCTGTCATTGTGCGCAACTTCCAGCAGCGGAACCGTCGGCCGCCGCGCCCGACGCGAACATGACCAAAAATTGGCGACCCCGAACTTTCGCACCGGATCGCGAGCAACGCGACGAGCAATATGGGCGCCGCGATCGTCAGGCCGATCATCGAGAGGGCCACGTCGATAGCCCGCTTCACTGCGTCGCGCACCGGATGGTCGCGGGCGATCGCCATTTGAATCAGCGGATGCTCGCCTTCCCAGATTATTACCGGATCAAGCTGGGTAGGAAGCGAGGCTGGAATGAGCGCCAACAGCCGGCAGCCCAATGTGATAGCCACTTCGCCGAGCGCGCTCATCGCAAGACGCCCTACAGCACCAGCGACGAGGATCGTGTCGGCGTTGTGGGCCCGCACCTGCGAGCGAATTGCGTCGGCAGGGACGCCAACGTAGTGCCCATCGAGCGGGACCACGGCGACTGCTTCGAATCGTTGCCCAGTGGTCAGCGCCGGATGTTGCAACGCATACGGAATCTCGTGCAAGTCGCCTACCACGATTGCGCGAAATTCAGTACCGGGCACACGGCCACCGACGCTGCGAGGCGAGGTCGGCGGTGATGACGTCAACACCAATGCATCCGGGACATTTGCGTGGTTAGTCACTTAACGAATAGGGGGTCGATGGGACGTCTGAAGGGTGACACTGACCCCTTGCCACTGTACACGGAACATACCACTCATCGGATAGGAGGGGCAACCTTGACCACGTGATAACGCTCACGTAGCATGACGGCCATGTGGCGCAGTGAGCAGCAGTGAGCAGCAGTGAACGAGAAACGATGAACGGAGTGCTCGCGGGCGTGCGCGTAGCGCTCGTTCACGAGTGGCTGGTTGTGCCGGCGGGTTCGGAACAGGTGCTTCGCGAATTCGTGTCGTTGTTCCCAAACGCCGATCTGTTTTGCCTGGTTGACGGGCTCAACGAACCGGATCGCCGCGAGCTTGGCGTGGGACGTCCGAAGACATCCTTTCTGCAACTGTTGCCGGGCGTTTCGAAGTATTACCGGGCGTTGCTCCCGCTCATGCCGCTGGCCGTCGAAGCATTGGACCTTCGCGCCTACGATCTGGTCATCTCCAATTCGCATGCGGTAGCGAAAGGCGTCCGAGTGCGTCCCGGGACGCTGCACATCTGCCATTGCTGCTCACCGATGCGCTACGCGTGGGACCTGCGCGATGAGTACCTGCGCGAGGCGGGTCTTGACCACGGCGTGAAGGGATGGCTGGTCCGGCAGTTGTTGGAGCGGTTGCGCCTCTGGGATTTTCGCACGTCCGCTCGCGTAGCGGATTTCGTGGCCATTTCCCGGTTCATCGCTGACCGGATCGCGCGTGCGTACCAGCGCGAAAGTTCGGTCATTTATCCGCCGGTGGATGTTGACTACTACACACCCGACGACACACCGCGCGGCGCGCATTACGTGACCGCGTCGCGCATGGTTGGATACAAACGCATGCCGGAGATTGTCGCCGCCTTTCGTGACTTGCCCGATCACCATCTGGTGGTGATTGGCGACGGCCCTGATCGGGAGCGCGTGGCCGCCGCAGCGGGTCCGAACGTTACGCTACTGGGGCGACAGGATCGCAGCGCGCTGCGCCATGAGTTGCGGCGCGCGCGTGCGTTTCTGTTCGCCGCCGAGGAGGACTTCGGCATCCTGCCTGTGGAAGCGCAGGCGTGTGGAACGCCGGTGATTGCGCTGGGGCGCGGCGGCGCGCTGGAAACGGTCGTCGGCGATGGGCCCCGCGCAACGGGTCGCTTCTTTTCCGATGTATCGGCGTCGTCGATTGCGGCGGCGATTCGCGCGTTCGAGACGGGGCCGGCACCGCGCGCTGCAGACTGTCGCGCCAACGCCGAGCGGTTTTCAATTCATCGCTTTCGTGCAGAATTCCTGCTGCATGTGGAGCGAGCGTGGGCTGTACACACAGGCCGACCACCGCGTGAAAGAGAGCCCGGGTCTTTGGCATCATCGTGAAGACACTGCTCATCTTTGGCGGGTCGGGACAGCTGGGCACGGCGCTTTCGATGCTTGCTGGCGACCAGTGGCAGATTCATGCCCCGTCGTCAGCCGAAGTCAACTTGCGAAATCCGGACGCGATTCACACGTACATCCAGGCACTTCGCCCGGACGTGATCATCAATGCTGCGGCGTACACCAACGTGGACGACGCCGAGCGAGAGCGCGATGCGGCGTATGCCATGAACGCGGTGGCGCCGGAGGCAATGGCGGTCGCGGCGCACAGGGTGGACGCTCACTTCGTACACGTCTCTACCGACTATGTATTCGACGGCAGTGGTACGCTTCCCTATGCGGTGTCCGCGCGCACCAATCCACTCGGCAGCTACGGTGCATCAAAATTGGACGGCGAGCTGCACGTGGCGCGCGCGCTCCCAAAGGCGGCAATCGTGCGCACCGCCTGGTTGCATTCCGGCGGCGGCGTGAACTTCGTGCGCACAGCGGTCCGGTTGCTCAGTGCCGGCACGTCGATGCGAGTGGTGGACGATCAAATTGGGACACCCACGCGTGCGCGCACGCTGGCGGACGTGCTGCTGCAACTCGCCAACCGCCGCGATGTGACGGGCGTGCATCATTGCACAGATGCCGGTGTGGCATCGTGGTACGATGTGGCGTGTGCGGTACGCGACGCGTTGATGGCGGTGAGCCGCTTGCCCAACGGCGTCGTGATAGAGGCCGTCAGCAGCGCGGACTTTCCGCGCCCGGCGCGGCGACCGCCGGTGTCGATTCTGGACACTCATGCGCTGCGTCGCACGCTCGAATGGACACCGCCCCACTGGCGTGACGGCGTAATTGCGTCTGTGCACGAGATACTCGCGGCGCAACTACGCGCGTAGCACCGTCGCCCGACATTAGTGCTGCCGCAGCCTCGCCCCCAGGCTGAGATAAGTGTTGTAGCCATCGCGCGCCGGCGTACGGTTAAGATCGAACACAACGCCGGCCTTCGCGAACAGCTCCTGGTCACCCAAGAACCGCACGCCGTTCGCCTCAGCGTACCACTGTGAACGCGCTGTCGCCTTGGCTACTCCGTCACCAAGGTCTGTCGGCATCGCGCGATACATGAGCGAAAACCCCGCACGACCACTTCGAGTCCATCGATCCACCGACGTCTCGAATCCATTGGCACGTTCCATCAGGTATGACCCGAGTAACTGGCCGCGTTCCGTATGTCCCTGTGTGATCGGCGCGTGATCGTAGAACGTGGACTGGCCGCGCCCGATGCGCTGGAGCTCGGAGACCCGGCCGTTTACCACCTCGGTGCGCAGCATCCACAATGTGCGCTCGGAAAGCCGGAAGGTCTTGAGGAATCCCAGCAGCCAAGCGCCGTTGTGCTCTGGCTCCACAATCAGGTCGCGCGCATCGGCGTTCCGGTCGTTCTTGCCAAACTCGCCGAACAGTTCAAAACCGTCGTCCTCCGCTCTCCATCGCATGAACAATGTCGCCAGCTGATTGTCTGCCGTGATCGGCGAGTCGCCAAACAATGCGCCGAACGGCGCTTTCAGATCGCTCATCGTCAACCCACCAGTTGGCCAGTCGCGGTGATAGAATCTTGCGAGGCCAAACTCGAAACCCCTACCGCTTGGTGGCTGCCATGTCGCGATGATTCCGCTACCCAATCGCGTCCGATTGGGTGACGCGGGCGCCTGATCGCTTTGTGACAGCTTGCCGTAAGTCACTCGGCCGCTCACACGTCCGGCGGGTGTGCGCCACGCGCGCGATGAGCCCAGAAAGACATGCGGGAACCCGGCGCTGTTTGAGCCCATCAGCAACGAGTGCCGTACGCCTGGACCCCAGAACTCGTTCATGGTCGACAGACCGGCAGCAAACAGCCCCAGATCGGCGCGCACCTCGCTCTGCCCGGGATCGATGCGCGTGTACCGGGCGCGTCCAAACCGTTGCGGCAGGTCGATGTTGAATGGTCGTTGTCCATCCACGAACGGATTCACACCCCGGATGGTATCCCCAGTCAGCGGAAACGCTCGGTTAACCGCGCTGAACCACATCGGAGCTACGCGTAACGACAACCAGCGCCACCTTGCGCCAAACCCAAGCGTTGCCAAGGTGTTGACGCCGCGCCCTTGCCAAGCAGCGCCGTCGTTGAAGCCCCACGCGAACGCGCTGTTGTAGGAGCCCATAATCGTAGCCGGCAGCAACCAGAGGCGCGCCGAGTCGTGGCGAAAGCGCGGGGACCAAGGGTGCGATGACGCAGACGCAGTCAAGGCCGAACTGTCGCGCCCCCACCGATCCACCACGGGCGGACTGTAGGCTCGGATGGACACCGGCTGACCACCGAACAAGCCACGGCTTTGCATGGCGCGGAGATACAGCTCGGCTTCACTCCCCACGGTCGCTTCGTGCCACTGCGCAAACGCCGTCGCCGGGCTGGACAAGCCAATTCCTGCAAGTCCGATCCACGTCATTATGCTGCGCC
>JAYUWD010000004.1:0-2598 GCA_043753735.1 Gemmatimonadaceae bacterium | reverse complement strand
CCGCGGCCGCCGGCCTCTTTGTCGATCCGGCGCCCGGTCCGGTGCTGGCGAATTACGGCATGAACAATCTTCGCTTCACCAAGCCGGTGTATCCGGGGGACGCGATTCATGTCATCCTCACGGTCAAGCAGAAAACGGCCAAGGACACGCCGCCCGATGGCGGCATTCCTCAAGGCGTCGTGGAGTGGGATGTGGAAGTGATGAACCAGGAAAACGAAGCGGTTGCGGTGTATTCGATCCTGACGCTGGTGCGGCGATCGGAATAGCGCGCAAGTTTTTTACCTGCAGCACAACAACAGCAACTGACTATCGCGGATGGTCAGTTGCTGTTGTTCTTACCGAAATGAAGGGTCCCGCCACGTCTCGCGGCCGCCCATGACGGTGAGCAGGACTTTCGTCTTGAACAGCGCAGCGGGCGCCACGGCGAGCACGTCGTCCGACAGCACGACAAAGTCAGCGTACCGGCCCACGGTGATCGTGCCGTTGTCCCTTTCGGTGAAGCTCGCATACGCTGCGTCGCGCGTGAAATGGCGTAGCGCTGCGACCACGCTGATACGATGCTCGGGATACCAGCCACCGTTTGGCGTGCCGTCGGGCATCGTGCGGGTTACTGCCACTGCGATGCCGCGCAGGACGTCCATCGGAAAGACCGGATAATCGCTACCGAATGCCTGCACCGCGCCGGCGTCGTCAAAGATCTTGAATGCGTTCGAGTGTGACGCGCGCGCAGGTCCGAGAAGTGGCGCGTAGTTCTGCAACGTTGTCGCATCAGGGCTGGCAAAGAGTGGTTGCGTCGATGCGATCACACCGAGTTCCTTGAATCGAGGCAGATCGGCGAGTGCAGGGACTTCGACGTGCTCGATGCGATGCCGTCGACCGCTGGTGCCGTTGCTCTTCGCGGCGTATTCGTATGCGTCGAGTGCCATGCGCACGGCCTTGTCTCCGATTGCATGCAGTTCGATCTGCAATCCCGCCTGGTCGTACGCGGCGACGGCCGCATTCAGCGCCGTGGCGTTCCAGAATGGCAATCCAGTTCCGCCGCCGACATATGGCTCGAGCATCGCCGCGGTTTTTGCATCGACCGTTCCGTCCAGCATCCCTTTCGCAATGCCGTAGGAGAGCAGCGGCGATCGTGCGGCCTCACGCACGGCTACGAAGCGCGCGATCTGTGCCGCAGTCACATCGTGCGCAAACGGAATCGAGACGCGAAAACGCACGCGCATGGTGCCGCGCGCAACGGCCTGCTGCATCGCGTCGAATGTTGCACCGGATGGTTCGCCGGCCGATGCTTCCTGCAGCGACGTCAACCCGAATGACGCAGCCTTCGTCATCTCGGCTTCAAAAGTGCGCGACACTTCTTCGGCGCTGACAGCAGGCACCATCCTTGACACGAGCGAACTTGCCGACTCCTTCAAAATACCCGTGAGTTCGCCGTCGGAATCGCGGTCGATTTGACCACGCTCAGGATCTGGTGTGGTTCTCGTGATTCCACTCAGCGCGAGCGCTTTTGAGTTCACCAACGCCTGATGACCATCGCGATCACGCAGCAGCACCGGTCGATCGGGAAAGAGCTCGTCCAGATACTTTCGGTGCGGCTGGTTATTCGGAAAATCGGATGGGGTCCAGCCGCGGCCGAGTAGCCAACTGCCGGGTGCGAGCGTCTGCGCGTACGCGCGCAATCCTTTTTGCAATTCCGTGACCGAGCCTGCGTCGGCCAGGTCCGCCTGCACCCGTCCCGGTAGATGCCAATGGGAGTCGTTGAATCCAGGCACCACGCGACGCCCGCCCAGGTCGATCACGTTGGTCGAAGTTGCGGCCAGAGCACGCATTGCTGACGTGGTGCCGATCGCGACCAGCCGATCTGCCTTCACGGCAAAGGCATCCGCCTCCGGACGCGCGTCATCGCCGGTCCACACCTTGGCGTTGACGTAGATCTGATCCGGAGCGGCTGTCGCCCGCACGCCCACCCGCGCGCACGACGCGGTGGCCGCGACCGAGCAAAGCAGAAAAAGCGGCAGTTGACGAAGCGATCGCCTGCGAGAGTGTGTCGGAGTGAGCTTTGGCATACGCAAGTTTGGCCCGAGCGCGATGCGGAGGCTAGGGCGCGCGCGAGCCCTTACGAGACAGCGGGCGTTCACAGCGTTTGTCCTCGGTGGGTCGTAGCATCGGTGACGTCGGCGTAGTGTCGACGCCGGATGGCGCGACCGATCGTGCCGCCGACGACCCGGACTTTCTTCGACTGCCTACCCGTGTCCAGCAGCAACCCTACCGCCCGCCTGTCACTTGCCGCCCTTCTGGCGGCCGCTGTCGTGGTGTCCCCTGAAATCGCGCGCGCTCAAGCAAAGCCCACCACAGCCGCAAGCGCCAAGCGCGGTGCGTTCAAACCGGTCTGGCCTGACGAGGGTCCGCTCAAATGGACGCCACGAGCGACGTCTCCCGAAATCACAGCCAACGATCTCCGCACCCGCCTCTATGGCTTCGCCGACGACTCGATGTCCGGCCGACGGATCGGTGAGCTTGGAAACTATAAAGCCACCGACTACATCGCCCGCGAGTTCAAGCGGTTGGGACTCAAGCCGGCTGGCGACAATGGTGGCT
>JAYUWD010000003.1:0-8018 GCA_043753735.1 Gemmatimonadaceae bacterium | reverse complement strand
CCGACCAACTGGGCAACAGCGTGCAGCTGCGTCAACTCTCGACTGGTGTTGCCCGCACCCTTGATCTGAAAAAAGCGTCGTACCGTCGACTGACGTGGGGCGATTCCAGTGATGCACTTGCTGCACTGCGCGTGGTGATCGACACCGCTGGCGGAGATGACGACGCGGCGGTTGTCGCGTGGCCGCACGCGGGCTTGGCGAGTGCACCAATGACAGAGCTTTCGGCCAAGACCGCAGGCGTTGGTGGTGGATTGGTGGTCAGCAGCGATCGTCCACTCGAGTGGGGCGACAAGCAGGGTGTGCTCTATTTCGGTCTGCGCGAACCGCGTCGGCCGCGCCCGCGTGCTGGTGCGTTCACGGCGCCGAGTGCTGGTGGCACCGCGCCGGGTGCCGGTGCGGGTGGTCAGGTTGCTGCTGCACCGCAAACGGATGCCGAAGTACCATCACTCATCCTGTGGCACTGGAAGGATTCACGCCCGCAGTCGCAGCAGCAGGTGCAGGAAACGCAGGACAAGGCGTTTGCGTATCTCGCTGCCTACAACATGAAGGCGGCAAGAGTCGTGAAGCTTGCCGATGCAAGATTGCGTGATGTTGTTGTTGGCCCCAAGGATACATGGGCCGTTGGGAGCGATGTGGCAGCATACGAACGCGAACAAGGGATCACGGGCACAGCGTACCGCGATATTTACGCGATCAACGTGAATACCGGGGAGCGCAAACTGATTCAGGCAAAGGTGCCGGGCGGTGGTGGAGGCGGCCGTGCAGGTGGCGCGGCGCTCAACATCTCCCCCGACAACGGCAGGTATGTGTATTTCGATACTGGCGATTGGAAGTCATACGATTTTGCGACTGGTGCGACGAAGACGATCACAGCAGGCGTTCCGACGCAATTCTGGAACACCGAGGACGATCACAATCAGGTCAAGCCGGCGATTGGCGGCGCACTGGTCGGTTGGACAAAGGATGGCGCGAACTTGTACGTGCGCGACAACTGGGACATGTGGCGACTTCCCACGACTGCTGTTGGCAGCGCCGTCAATCTCACCATGAACGGCAAGACAGATCAGATCCGCTATCAGACGCGCGTGCTTTCAGACCCGCGTGATCGAGGCATCATTGATCCGACCAAGCCGCTGTTCATGGAGACGTATGGCGAATGGACGAAGAAGGAAGGACTGGTGCAGGTTGACGCGCTCAAGGGCGGTACGCGCACGATCGCATTTGAAGATGCGAAGGTCGACTATCGCAAGTCGCGCGATGGCAACACGTGGGTGTACGCGCGGCAGACGGTCGTGAAGTACCCCGACTTTTACGCGGCCGATGATCTGCTCAAAAATGAGCGTCGCCTCACTGATGCGAATCCACAACAGAAGGATGTTGCCTGGACGCCGGGCGCAAAGCTTATCGACTACAGCTGCGAAAATGGCGGCGGCAAGCATCAGGCTGTGCTCTACCTGCCCGCGGGTTACGAACAAGGCAAGCAGTATCCCATGCTGACGTACATCTACGAGAAGTTGAGCCAGGAGTACAATGTCTACACGGAGCCGAACGCGACACGGTACTCAAATCCGAGTGTGTACACATCGCGCGGCTACGCATTTCTCAAGCCCGATATCGTCTACCACGTGAACGATCCTGGGCGTTCGGCGGTGTGGTGCGTTGTGCCAGCGGTGGAGGCGGCTATCGCGACCGGTATGATCGATACGGCGCGCGTGGGACTGCAGGGTCACAGCTGGGGCGGATACCAAACATCGTTCATCACCACGCAGACGAACATTTTCAAGACGGCGGTGGCCGGCGCACCGCTTACCGACATGGTGTCGATGTTCGGGTCCGTGTATTGGAACACGGGCACTACGGACGCATCGATCTTCATCTCGAGTCAGGGTCGTTTCACGGGTGGTCCGAACGACGTCCCCGAAGCGTACATGCGCAATTCGCCGCAGACCTTCGCGCAGAAGCTGAACATTCCATTCATGATCCTGCACAACGATCGCGACGGTGCGGTCGATTTCAACCAGGGCATCACGTACTACAATCACCTTCGCCAACTGGGCAAGGACGTCGTGCTCCTCGAGTACGTGGGCGAAAATCACGGGCTTGCCCGACCCGCGAATCAGAAGGACTACAATCTGCGCATGACGGAGTGGTTTGACACATTCCTTCGTGATCAGCCCGCGCCCGATTGGCTCAAGGATGGTGTGCCTCGTTTGCAGATGGAGGAACATCTCAAGGAGCGGAGACCGATGGTTGACCCGAAGGCCGCGCCGGTTGCGAAGATCGTGCCATAGCAGCGCCCGTGCGCCAGTGGCCCGCGGCGAAAGGCCGACCGATCATTAGAAGGTTGTACGATGCACACCTTTAATCACGTTCTGGCCGTAGCTGTGTCTCGTCGCTCGTTGGAGCGCCAACGCTGTGATCAGCGGTGGGCAGACCCGCCTCCGGTGCAACATCGCGGCCTCGGCCGAATAGACGCGCCACCGGTACCCAAAAAAGGGTGCTCATCAGAAACGCCGTGCGCAAAAACAGCACCAGCAGCAGCAACAGGAAAAGGATGATCAGCCCCTGCGCGAAGAGCGAGCCAACACCGCTGCTTCCCGGTTCGAACGTGTCCGTCACGTAACTCCTGCAGTTGCGATCTGCGCCTTTGGTGCATGGCGAAGAACAAGATTGAGGAGCGGTGTCGTCATGGCTGTTGTCGCGAGCGCCATGAAGACCATCATCGTGTAGATCGTTGGCGAGATCACGCCGATATCGAGACCGACGTTGAGAATCACGAGCTCCATCAATCCGCGGGTGTTCATCAGCACGCCAAGCGCCACTGATTCTCCGAGTGGAACACCGGCCGCGCGCGCAGCGAGCGTTGTCCCCCCAAGTTTGCCCGCAACCGCAACGCCGATGATGAGCAGAGTCGTCGCAACGAACGACCCACTTTGCGACAGATCAACCTGCATGCGCAAGCCCGTGAATGCGAAGAAGATCGGTAGCAGCACGACCACCATGACGTCTTCCAATCGCAGGCGCAGCGCGGTCACGAAGGCTCCGTCCTTTGGTGCGAATGCGCCGACAAGGAACGCACCGAACAGCGCGTGAATTCCGAGCTTTTCCGTTGTCCATGCAGAGGCGAGCACCAACAACACCAACCCGGCGAGTGCATCGGTCGAGATTGCACCACGCACGCGAGCATGATCACCCAATCTGCGCAGCAGTCTGCGCACCATGGTCGACATCACCACGAGGTAAAGCGCGGTACCACCTAACGTGATCCAGAGTGTAAGCGAATGCGTTTCGGCACGAGCGATCACGACTACGACTGCCAGGAGTATCCACGCGCTGACGTCATCCACCGCCGCGCACGCAATCGCCATGTTGCCAAGCCGCGTCCCCTGCAATTGCCGCTCCTTGAGAATGCGAGCGAGCACCGGAAATGCGGTCACACTCATCGCCGCGCCCAGAAAAAGTGCAAACGGGGCGAATGGGGTACCCTGTGGCGCCAGCGCGGGAAAGAGCGAGGTCGCGAGCAACACGCCGAGCAACATCGGTACGCCAATACTTGCATGACTCGTGAGCACGGCTGCACGCGCGCGTTCTTTGAGCGACAACAGGTCGAGCTCAAGTCCGACCAGAAACATGAAGAGGACGAGGCCAACCTGCGCCAGCGCCGACAGGAATCCGAGACTGATTGCGGGGAACAGCGCCGCAGACCACGACGGTAGAAGCCACCCAAGCAGCGACGGTCCGAGCAGGATGCCCGCCAACATCTCCCCCACGACCTGCGGTTGACCGAAACGCCGCATCGCCGCGCCCGCCAATCGACAGGCGAGCAGGATCACCCCCAACTGTGCAAGCAACAGCGGAAGGTTGGGCAGCGGCACCGCGGCAGAGTGCACGCTGTTCACCACCGCCGCGGTTCCGTTCATGCCGCCCCCAAAGCCGCGGAGCGCCGTCGCGATGCCAGCGATGGGGAGCCCCACGAACAGTGCGTACAGGCTGAAGGATCGGACGTGGGAGTCAGTCGATGGCATCGTCGAGGTCATCGTCGATTGGGCTCGCTAGGCGCCATACCCACCGCCGCCCGGCGTCTCGATAGTGAGCACATCGCCCACCTTCAATGTGACGCGACACTTGGCCGGAAGTGGCTCGCCATTGAGCAGATTTCGGCCACGCGTACCATCGCCGCCGCCAGCCGCACCAGGCGGGGCAAGCACGCGACGCTCAGTGAGCAGCGTAGCGGTGCATGCCACGCGCGCCTCATAACGGCGAATAACGCCATCACCGCCATGGTGCGTTCCCGCACCTCCACTGCCGCGACGAACGGCGTACTCAACGACGCGCAAGGGATACGCGCGCTCCAACGCTTCGACCGGCGTATTGCGTGTGTTGCTCATGCCGACGTGCACGACATCCGGGCCACGTCCACGAACACTCGCGCCCTGTCCACCGCCCAGTGTTTCGTAGAAACTCCAACCGGCGGCGCCAAGCGTGATGTTGTTCATCGTGCCCTGCCCCGCCGCCGGGATGGGCAAATCACGCACACCATGCGAGCTCGCCGCGTTGGACAGGGCCGCAAAGCACACATCGGTAATGCGCTGTGACAGTTCGACATTGCCCGCGGCCACGGCACTCGGCCGCTTTGCGTTCGCCACGCAATCCTCAGGGATGGTGAGCTGCAATGCGCGAGCGACACCATCGTTCACGGGTACATCGTCGTCGCATAACACGCGCAACACAAAAACAGCCGCCGCACGGGCAACCGCCGGTGGGGCGTTGACATTGCCACGGACCGCGGGAGATGTACCGGTGAGATCGATGTGCAACGTTCTGTCCGCGATGCGTATGTTGACCACGACTGGTATTGGTGCATCACTGACGCCATCGCCTTCGAGCGCGTCCGCCGCGGTGCCCGCCGCGCCTTCTAGCAGGGCAAGTCGCGCGCGCACCCGTCGCTCGGTGTAGTTGAGCAGGGCGTCGATGGCACTGGTGAGATGCGCCGGCCCAAGTCGCGCGTAGAGCGCCTGCCAACCCGCGCTGCCGGATGCACAGGCCGCCCGCTGAGCGCGCAGATCGCCTTCTCGCTCTGACGGCGTACGCACATTGGCAAGGATGAGACGCATGACATCGTCCTGCGCGACGCCACTGCGCTCGAGTCGTACCGGAGGAACGATGATCCCTTCCTGAAAAAGCTCCGTCGCAGCGAAGGGCATGCTGCCGGGACTCATACCGCCAACGTCAGCGTGGTGCGCGCGCACCGCCGCGTAGCCGATGATGCGCGATGCGTCGTGTGGATCGGCGATGACTTCGACCATCGTGAGGTCGGGGAGGTGCGAGCCACCGTGCGACGGATCGTTGAGCAGAAACAGATCGTGTGGCGCCGCACCAAACCCACGCACCGCGGCGACTGATTCGGGCATCGCACCCAGGTGAACGGGAATGTGCGCAGCCTGTGCAACCATGCGCCCGTCGGCATCGAACAGTGCACACGATGCATCACGACGTTCACGGATGTTCGGCGAAATCGCGCTCCGCTCGAGCAGTGTGCCCATCTCTTCGGCGAGCATCGCAACACTTTGCGCGAACACCGTCAGATCGAGCGCGTCAAACGTTGTTGCGGTCATGAGGATTTCGTTACGAGTTCCGGCGGGTACCCAGCGTCGACCACCGCTTCGCGCAGTTTGAGCTGCCATGCCAATTGCAGGTCGGACATCCTTGCGCCACGTCCGCGATCGGGCGCCATCGAGAGTAGCCCCTGCGCCGACGGATGCGGTAACGCTCGGCGTACGAGCGCATCCATCGGCGTTGCGCGCAGCACGAAATCGAGCGTCTTCGTTGCGACCCGCCCCATCGTGACTACCCCGCGCAGTCCGCGCTCCGCGAGCAGCAACAACTCGCGCGAAATACGCGCGACATTGTCCGGACCTTCCAGTTCACTTCTGGTCGGCGCGCGAAACGATGTTCCGTTGTCGGTGGGGCACCGATCAAATGCGTTCCCCAACGCTACGCCCACCGGAACCGGACGTATGCCGCGCGCGGCAAACACAGTCCCATCCCACTCCATCGCGTCAATCTCCGGCGGCAGCAGCATCGCGCCCATGCGAGCCAGCGCATCGTACAAATGGCGTCCCGCTGCATCACCAAAGAACGGAATACCACTCTTGTCCGCACCGCGTGGGCCCGGCGCCTCGCCAACCAGCAATACGTAAACCGGACCGTCGCGCGGAACCAGCGGGAGCACCGACCCGCCATGAATGCGCACAGCCCGCGCCCCTGTAACACGCGCGATCATAACAGCTCCGTCATACGATCGGCGTCAGGCGTCCCCGTCATGTCAGCTCCATGAACCAACCGCCGATCGAAAGTGCACGGGCCGTCCAACCGTTCCCGACGCGGAGTGTCGCATCTGGTAGTCGGACGATTGTGGGGCCCAGCAACGTCCGGTCGAGCGCAAAGCTGTCATCGACATCCGCAGCGGGCTCGGCTCGTGATTGCGCACGCTCCGCACGGGTAAACCGAACGGGCCACGCCTCACCAACGAGCGCCGTGCGAATGCTGATGCACTCGACTGCGCGGTCAAGGACAAACCCCGTTCGTGCCCCGTGCCGTTCCAGAAAACAAGACGCGATCATGTCGCCGGTGTCGCCCGGTGCAATCGCAACATCGAGTTCGTAGCCTTGCCCGACAAATCGGGTCCGCGCCCACCACCGCGCTGTGAGCATCGAGCCATCGCTTCCCCGCAGCCGGATTGCCTGTCGTTCCATCACCAATGACAGCGCCGCCGGATCGATCGCGCTCGTCGCCATCACAAAACTCGTCAACCCTTCGCGTCGTTCAGGGGCGAGCGCGAGCCCAACGGCACTGAGCACGCCCGCATGAGGAGGAATCAGGATCGTGGACATCCCTAACCGCTCGGCCAACCCACACGCGTGCAGCGGACCGCCGCCACCGAAGGCGATCAACGCCACCGACCGCGGATCGATACCCCGCTCGACCGACACGCGCCGCAACGCGCGGGCCATGGTTGCGTCTGCCGTGGCAATCAACGCTTCGGCCGCGCGTTCGACTGAAACTCCGAGTGGTGTCGACAACGTTTCCATCGCCCGCCGAGCGAGATCACCGTCGATCGTGACTCCACCACTCCACGCACCAACCGCAACATTGCCGAGTACAACGTGCGCGTCAGTGACGGTTGGTCGCACTCCACCGCGGCCGTACGCTGCCGGTCCGGGTACCGCACCGGCACTCTCCGGACCCGCCCGCAATGCACCACCCGCATCAAGCCACCCGATGCTGCCGCCGCCAGCAGCGACCGCCTCAACAAGGACACGCGGCAGCGCGATCGGCACACCCGCAACATCGCCGCCCCGTTCGATCAGTGGCTCTCCATCGTCGATCAATCCGACGTCGGCGCTAGTGCCGCCAATGTCGATCGTGAGCGCACCACGGATGCCAACCGCGCGTGCAATCGCCGCAGCACCAGTGACACCGCCCGCAGGTCCGGACAACGCAAGTGATGCTGCATGCTCCGCGGCATCGGCCGATGTCAGAGTGCCGCCCGCCGATGTCATGACGCGAGGTGCAGGGTATCCGCGCGAGGTCAATCGCTGGCGCAGGTCGCCGAGGTAACGTCGAACAGCGGGGCGAGCATACGCTTCGGCGACTGTCGTCGCGAGTCGCTCGTACTCGCGGATCTCAGGCAGCACGTCGTGCGAACAAATCACATCGCAATCGACACCAGCTTCCTTGAGAGCTGTCGTGAGTGCCTGCTGCAGCAATGCTTCATGCGCCGGTGACGCATATGCGTGCAACAGTGTGATCGCGACGGTTTCCGGTCTGCGTGCAATCACCGCACGCACCACCTCGTCAATCCCCAAATCGTTCAACGCGTACAACACACCTTCAGGCACGACGCGTTCGCGGACAGGTATGACATCGTCGCGAGCCACCAGTGGTGCTGGATGGTGCTTGGTCAAATCGTAAAGTGATGCGCGCTCCTGCCGACGCAGCTCCAACAAGTCGGTAAA
>JAYUWD010000002.1:0-2609 GCA_043753735.1 Gemmatimonadaceae bacterium | reverse complement strand
GTCTGCGGGATCTGAAAAAATGGTGACGCGAGAGTCCACGATCTTTTCACCGACCTTGCTGCCGCCGCCCTGCTTCACGAATGGCGAACGTCCTTCGTCAGCACTGCGCGCATCGGCGTAGTTCGATATGAGTTGTACCAGATCACCAACCGCCTGCGGCTCCAGAATCACCGTGTAGCGTCCGGGCTCGATGGCAACAGGGCTGCGTGACGCGCGCGCTTTGTCTACCGCACGACTCGCAACACCGGCTGCATCGAGTTGCATCCAATCCGGATGATCGGCCGCAGCCCAGCCTGAGCCCGTGCCGTCATTTGTGCGTACGGTGAGTGTGTAGTTCGCGTTGGTATTGCGCCGATACGCGAACATGCCACTGCTGTTGCCGATGGCAAGTGAACCGGCGCCCGTGACGAGATAACCGGCCGCTTTGACGTCGCCCGCTTTGCGTGCCTTGTCGAGTGCGTAGAGTGCCGCCTTCGCGCGATCGTCGGCAGTGAGACCGGCGGTGCTGTCAAACCATGAGCTGTTGGCGCTGTATTTCTGCGCGCCGAGCTGCGGCATCGACTCGGGATCGTCCGGGGCGAGTTGCGCGATGCGTTCACTCTGTTCGACAGCGCGTTTGATTGCCTCGTCGGACAGATCGTTGGTCGTGACGACAGCGTGTTTGGGTCCGAATGCGCTTTGAATACCGAGTTGCGCGTCGGTCGTCGAACCGGCGGTCGACACCTGATTGTCGGCAAAGCGGATGTTGCCCTGCGAGTACGTATTAACCTGCACGTCGATGGCATCGGCTTTCGACAGCTTGATCGCCTTCTGAACGATTGCTTCTGCTTCTTCACGTGTGAGGATCGGCGATGTGGCGCGTATGCGGGGAGTCATTACGCCTTCCTCCCGGTGTTGATGACATTGATGTTCTTGAAGCGCGCTGGCGGAGTGCCGTGACTCACTGCATTCACCTGCGCTGGCTGTCCTTTACCGTCGAAGAAACTCCCGCCGAGTTGATAGGAGGATTTGCCACCGATCATGTCGAGTGCGTTCCAGAAGTCCGGTGTGCGCATTTGGTATGCGACGTCTTTCAGCACGCCAACAATCTTGCCGCCTTTGATTTCGTGGAACGTTTGTCCGCCGAATTGCGCATTGAAGCGCTGCTGATCGATCGAGAAGCTTCCGTCGCCTGAAATCAGAATGCCCTTGTCGGTAGCGCTGACAAGGTCTTCGATCTTGTTGTCCTTCTCGCCCGGCAGCAGCGATACGTTGGGCATGCGCTGGAACTGGACGTTGTCCCAGCCTTGTGCGTACGAGCAACCGTGCGAGCGCACAGCACTTCCGTTCTTGTCGTACCACCAGCGCAACCACGGTGCCTGTTCTCGCGTGGTCTGATAGTCGTTGAGTACGCCGTTCTTGATGATCAGAAACTCGTCGGGCTTCACGCCGTCGTCATCCCAACCGATCGTCGAAAGTCCACCCGGTTGCGAGCGATCGCCTTGAATGTTCAGCAGCGTTGGCCCGTACTTGAGTTGCCCGAGCATCTTGTCGGGCGGCGCCACGAAACTGGTGCCCGCGTAGTTGGCCTCGTAGCCCATCGCGCGATCGAGTTCCGTCGGATGTGCGATGCTTTCGTGAATCGTGAGCCACAAATGCGACGGATCGAGCACCAGATCGTAGCGACCGACTTGCACTGGTTTTGCGGTGAGTTTCGCCGCCGCTTCTTCCCCCCACTTGGGCGCGTTGCCGACCAGGTCCTGCATCATCACGTACTCCCAACCCCTCGCCATCGGCTGCGCGATGTTGGTGCGACTCTGGAAGTCGGTGAAGTCCGCGCTGACGGCGGTGATCTGCATCGTCGGCCACGATCGCACTGTGTCCTGCTTGATCGTCGAGCCATCGGTATTAGCGTAGTGGCGTTCGTCCTTCACAAAGAAAAAACCGGAGAAAACGAACTTCACTCCTTTCGTTTTCATCGCCGCTGCGTTGGCCTCGATGAGCAGCTCGGCTTTCTGCTCGACAGGAATATCGAACGGGTCGGTGGTGTACGCGCCCTTCCAGTAGCCATCGGCGACAACGGGTGACGGCAACCACTCGACAGGCCGATCGCGTGCGATGCGCGATGCTTTTGCAATCGCAACCGCTTCGCGCGCTGCGATTGCCGCGCCATTGGTCGTGAGGATGCGCGTCGCCGCAAAACCCCACGTCCCATCGACCAGCGTACGCACGCCGATGCCAACGGTGTCGGTATCGACCACCTGCTGGATCTGTTGTTCTCGCGTGAAGACGAAGTTCTGACGTTGACGACTGCACCGGACGTCGGCGTAGGATGCGCCCGCAGCCTTCGCAGCATTGAGCGCCGCCGCCATAAGCTCCTTCACCTGCGGGATATCATAGAACGTTTCCAGCGCGCGACCGGTGGGCGCGGGTGCGGCATTGAGCAATCGCGGGATCCCGGCAATCGCACTGCCGGCAAACATCGAGGCGCCGAAAGCAACGCCTCCCTGTCTCAGGAATTCGCGTCGTGAGGTCATGGGCAGGGCAACCGACTCGAGGAGAGGAATTGGCAGTGACAAACGCGTCGTCTTTACGGTGGTTCGCTACGGGACGTTTCGATAGGCGGCAGG
>JAYUWD010000001.1:0-2626 GCA_043753735.1 Gemmatimonadaceae bacterium | reverse complement strand
CATGCGCGCGTTCCTGCACCCTCTGGTGCCGTTTGACGAACCGCAGGCCACTGCTGCAACCGCGCTAGTCAATGCGGCCGGTCGCAAACGTATTTTCCGAGCCGATGCGATGATCGCGGCACCGGCGCTCGTCTCGAACGCCACGCTGGCCACGAACAACGTGGATGATTTTTCGGCGTTCACCGCGAGTGGGTTGCGATTGACCTGATTCGTAGTTTCATCTGCTGACGGACCGGTAAACAGATCTGGCGTTATTCGATTGAATTTTCACCCTCGCCGCTTAAAGTACTCCTTATGAGTAGCCAGGGGCTGGTAGCGAAAAAGGCGGAACGATTGTGTGAACACTGGGCGCACACCGTCGTCATCGGTGTCGCGCTGCTCGTGGCATTCACGTCAAACAATGCGCGCGGGCAGGGACGGCCTACGCGTCCCGCCGCGCCAACTGCGACGCCAACGCCCGCTCCGGTCAAGCAGACCGCGAGAGTGAGCGGTGTCGTCTTTGACAGTGTCGCCATGCAGCCGTTGTCAGCTGCGGTCGTGCAGGTCGTGTCGATTGACGACCGCTCGCACATCCGCACCACGACATCAAACGCCGCCGGCGAGTTTCGTGTAGACTCCCTTCCACTCGGCGCATATGTCATGGGCTTTCTGCATGATCGGCTCGACGTGTTGGGTATTGAAAGCGCATTGCATCGTATCGACATACAAACATCGGACAACGTCGAAGCGCGGCTCGTGATCCCTTCAGCCGCGACGATCATCACGCGCCGCTGCGGCAACGCTCCATCAGGACAGGCACCATCGATGTTTATCGGAGTGGTGCGGCCAACACGAACGATCACGCTCAGTGCGCGCGCTCGTGTACGCGCGCAATGGACAGAAGTGTTTGGCGGACCGCAGGGCATTGAGCGTCGCTCGCCGGTGCGATTTATCGAAGCCTCCGAGAACGGAGCTTTCGCGTTCTGTGGTGTGCCGACCGATGTGCCAATCTTGACGAGGGCCTTCGCCGGGAGCGACTCCAGCGGCGTTGTGGAGCTGATTGCGCCAACAAACGGCCTGTTGGTGCGTGACCTGTATATCGGTGCGGCCACTCGGGTGACGTCACCGCTTCCGATCAAAGCGAATCGGACAATTCCCCAAACGTCGTCAGGGCAAATCACGTGGGTGCGCGGGAATGGCCAGTTGCGCGGATTTGTCCGTACCGACGACGGAAAAGCTATTGCGGGCGCTCGCGTGACTGTGTCGGATAACGGCATCGACGCAATCACCACTGTCGACGGACAATTCACATTGAACGACCTCCCGATCGGTAGCTACACGCTCGAAACGCGCGCCTTGGGCTTTCAACTGCGTCGGCGGGCCGTTGACGTGCTAGAAGGCGCCGAGGGATTTGTCGATGTAGTAATGGACGTGGTCGCGCCCACCCTGGACGTTGTAAAAGTGAAAGCGGGCGCGAACACCGGAGCGGTGCCACTCGCGGAGTTTGACCGTCGTCGAAAAAGTGGCTTCGGTCATTTCCTCGACGAGACGCAGATCGAACAACGGGCGGCCATGCACACGTCGGATTTGTTTCGCGGCACCCCAGGCATGACGATTATGTCGAGTGTATCAACCGGGGATAAGGTGCTCATGAATGCCGCCGGTGGCGGTGGTGTGTGTGTGCCGGCCGTGTTTCTCAATGGTGTCACTATTACAACGGACGGCAATCTCGATGCCTTCATCAATCCGAAGGACATCCGCGGTGTCGAAATTTATTCGCGTGTTGCCAGCGTTCCGCTGCAGTTCCAATCTCGGAATGGCTGCGGTTCGATCGTGCTCTGGACGGGAGCGCGTCGAACGTCACCGCGCAAGCCCTAGCACGTGCTCGCGCGTTCGTGGCAGACCAGATGCTTCACGGCGGCATGCTTCACGATGGCATTCGTGATCGTGGCCAGCGCAACGCTATCGGCGCAGCCAGCACCGCTCACACCCTTCGCTCGCCAAAAGGCGGAGCGGTTACTGCGCGATAAGCTCGCGTGCCTGGGGTGTCATCGGAATGGTAAACAGGGGGGCATGATCGCACCCAACCTCGACGACGTTCGCTTGCGTCGAGACCCGGCGTATATCGCCGGTATCATTGCTGACCCAACGCGAGTCCGTCCGGGTGCGGTCATGCCGAAGTCGCGACTTTCCGAAAGCGAGCGCACGCTCATCATTCGGTATTTCGGCGGCGATCCAACCGCAGTGCGGAATGCACCGGTGCTATCACCGGTCGTCGCCAACACGAGTGCGCAACTGCTGTATCAGCGTTGGTGCGCGGCGTGCCACGGCTCGACGGGCAATGGAGACGGAGTGAATGCGCAGTATCTGCCGGTGGCGCCGGCGCGGCACGCCGATGCGGTCGCGACTTCGTTGCGAAGCGATGATGCGCTCTTCGACACGATTTATGGCGGCGGCGTGATCATGAATCGGAGTGCCCGCATGCCTGCATTCGGCGAATCGCTTTCGGAAAAGGAAATACGCGCGTTGGTGCGTCACATTCGGATGCTCTGCCGTTGCGAGGGTCCGCGATGGTCGCGCGACGGATCGCCCTGACGCGCGAGATCGCACGCGCATGCCGCGCGCTGTTCGTCATGCTGGCGCTGTG